>CAXSER010000120.1:0-7641 GCA_964236315.1 uncultured Acetobacteraceae bacterium
CCCTGGCCGAGGGCGCCCCGGTGCGCGGCGACGTGCTGGTGCTGGCCGTGGGCCACTCCGCGCCCGACCTGCCGGCGGCGCTGGCCGGCCTGCGCGATGCCCCCGGCCTGGTCGCGGACCCCTGGGACACGGCGCGCCTCGACGCCATCGCCCCTGACTCCGAGGTCCTGGTCGTCGGCACCGGCCTGACCGCGTGCGACGTGGTGGCCTCCCTGCGCGCCCGCGGCCACCGCGGCCGCATCACCCTGGCCTCCCGCCGCGGCCTGCTCCCCCGCGCCCGCACCACGCTCCCGGTCACGACCTTCGGCACCTTCGACGCAGCGCCGGAGACCACCGCGCTCGCCCTCCTGCGCCGCGTGCGCCGCGCCGTCGCCGAGGCCGCCGCCCAGGGCCGCCCGTGGGAGGACGTGATCGCCGCCCTGCGCGAGCAGGCGCGCGTCGTATGGAACGCGCTCCCCATGGGGCAGCGCCGCCGCCTGCTGCGCCACCTGCGCCCGTTCTGGGACGTGCACCGCTTCCAGTGCGCCCCGCAGATCGATGCCCTGCTGCACCGAGAGCGCGCCGCCGGCCGCGTCCTGGTCCTCGCCGCCACCCCCACCGCCAGCCGCCTCGACCCCGACGGGAACCCCATCGTGACCCTGCGCCCGCGCGGCACGACAACGCCCGCGGAGCGCCGCTTCGGCGCCGTGGTGAGCTGCGTCGGCCCGGGCCACCGCTCCGTGGTCACGTCGAACCCGGTGTTGCGCGCCCTGCACGACGCCGGCGTGCTCGATGCCGACCCACTGGCGCTCGGCATCGCCGTGGACCGGCAGAGCCGCGTCCTCGGCGCGGACGGGGTCGCCAACTCCCGCGTGTTCGTGGCGGGGCCGCTGGCGCGCGGGCAGCACGGCGAGCTGATGGGGCTGCCGCAGGTCTCCACCCAGCCGCGCGAGGTCGCGGCGAGCGTGGCGGCGCTGCTGAGGCAAGCAAGGCCAGAGGCTCTGCCTCTGGACTCCGCCAAAGGCTCGCCTTTGGAATCCTACACTTAAGTCAAGGGATCAAAGGGTCTTCGGACCCTTTGCGGGTTTGGGCAGCGCCCAGCCTTACTTCCCTTTCTTCGCGCCCAGCGGCTTGTGCGCCCGGTCCAGCCACCGGCTGATCAGCCCCGGCGGCTTCTTCGGCTTCTCGGGCTTCTGCTCGGCCGCCTGCTGCTTCTCCTTGCCGGCCAGCCACTTCTCCAGGCTCATCCCGGCCTTGGCGGCGCGCTTTTCCTCGTAGGCGCGCTGCCCCTCGCTCAACTCCCTGGCCATGCGAACTCCCCCGTGCCGACGCCGGCGCTTCTCGCAGACGCCCCGCCCGCCGGCAAGCCGCCCCGCTTCGCACCCCCGCTTGGCCGCGCCACGGTCCTGCCGCACCATCGCCCCGCACACCGACGAGGCGACACCATGGCCGACCCGCGCCCCACGCTCGACGCCCCGGACGACGACCCCCACCTGTGGCTGGAGGAGGTGGACGGCCCCGCCGCCACCGCCTGGGCCGACGCGCAGAGCGCCGCCACCGTCGCGCGCTTCGCCGACGCCTCGTTCGACGCCGACCGCGACGCGGTGAAGGCCCTGCTCGACCGCACCGACCGCATCGCGATGGTCACCCGCCGCGCCGGCCTGCTCTACAACTTCTGGAAGGACGCGACGCACCCCCGCGGCCTGTGGCGCCGCACCACGCCCGCCAGCTACCGCACTCCTGACCCCGGGTGGGAGGTGCTGCTCGACCTCGATGCCCTGGCCCGCGACGAGGACCGCGACTGGGTGTGGCAGGGCGCCGGCACGCTCCCTGGCACGCACGACCGCGCCCTGCTGCGCCTCTCCCCCGGCGGCGGCGACGCCGTGGTGCTGCGCGAGTTCGACCTCGCCGCCCGCCGCTTCGTCCCCGGCGGCTTCGCGCTCCCCGAGTGCAAGGCCGACGCCGCCTGGCTCGACCGCGACACGCTCCTCCTCGCCGCCGCCCTCGGCGAGGGCATGTCGACCCGCTCCGGCTACGCCCGCACCGTGCGCCTGTGGCGCCGCGGCGAGGACCCGCTCGCCGCCACGGTCCTGTTCGAGACGCCGGCCGACAGCATGGCCGCCTGGGCGCAGGTGGACCGCACCGCCGGCATGGAGCGGATCGCGTTCGGCGCCCAGCTCGGCTTCTTCGACACCGAGCTCCACCTCGGCGACCGCTCCGGCGCCGGCCCGGCGCTCGACCTGCCGACCGACATGCGCGCCGACTGGCACGGCGACTGGCTCGCCCTGTCCCCGCGCACCCCCTGGACGGCGAGCGGCACCACCCACGCCCCGGACTCCGTGCTCGGCCTCCGGCTGTCCGCGTTCCTCGCGGGCGAACACGACGCCGAGGTCCTGTTCGCCCCGGGCGAGCGCCAGGCCCTGCAGGGCTTCTTCTGGTCCGGCGCGCGGCTGGTGATCTCCGTGCTCGACGAGCTGGACCCGGTGTTCCTCACCGCGTCCCCCTCCGCGTCCGGCTGGGCGCACGGCCGGCTCGACGGCCTGCCGGCGGTGGGCGTGGTCAGCGTCTGGCCGCTCGACGCCCAGGCGGAGGAGGCCGACGGCACCCTGCTGGCGCGCACGGAGGGGCCGCTCACCCCCGCGACCCTGCTCCTCCTCGCCGACGCCTCCTCTGCCTCGGCCGTGCCCGCCGCCCCCGCGATCCTGAAGCAGGCGCCCGCCCTGTTCGACGCCGCCGGCCTGGTGGTGACGCGCCACGAGGCCCGCTCCGTCGACGGCGAGCGCATCCCCTACGTCCAGGTCGGCCCCCCCGGCGAGACCGGCGACGCGCCGGTGCACCTGTCCGGCTACGGCGGCTTCGGCATCTCCATGCTGCCGCACTACGGCGGCGTGCAGGGCCGGCTGTGGCTGGAGCGCGGCGGCACCACCGTGCTCGCCAACATACGCGGCGGCGCCGAGTTCGGCACCCGCTGGCACGACGCCGGAAGGCGGGAAGGCAAGGCGCTCAGCCACGAGGACTTCGCCGCCGTCGCCAGCGACCTCGTGCGGCGCGGCGTCACCGTCCCCGGCCGCATCGCCGCGGAGGGCGGCTCCAACGGCGGCCTGCTGATCGCCAACATGCTGACCCGCTTCCCCGAACGCTTCGGCGCCCTGTTCTGCACGATCCCGCTGATCGACATGCGCCGCTACAGCCGCCTGCTCGCCGGCGCCAGCTGGATCGCGGAATACGGCGACCCCGACCTGCCCGACGACTGGGCGTTCCTGCGCGCGATCTCCGCCTACCACGTCGCCGAACCCGGCCGCCGCTACCCGCCGATCCTGCTCGCCACCGCCCGGCGCGACGACCGCGTCCATCCCGGCCACGCCCGCAAGATGGCGGCCAAGCTGCAGGCGATGGGCTGCGACGCCCTGCTGTACGAGACCGCCGCCGGCGGCCACGGCTACGGCAAGGACAACGCCGAGGTCGCCGCCTTCTCCGCGCTGGGCACCGCGTTCCTGCGGCGCTCGATCGGGTGGCAGCCGGGCACCGACTGAGCGGCAGGCAGCGCCGGACGCCCGCGCCCCGGGCACGCCTTCCCCGGGCGCGGTCACCGCAGCCAGTGCGCGGGCTGCGGCGATACTGTTCTGGACATGGGCCCGACCCTGCGTGAGTGTGCCTCCAACGACGCCGCAACAAGGACGTCGACGGAGGAGACAGGCGCGACCCGGCAGGCCGGGCGGGCCACGGTGCCATGGACACGGACACGACCATCAGCGGCGAATCCGGCAGGGACGGGGCGGCAGGCGGCGCGCAGGACGCGCACGGCCCGGTGCTGGAGATGCGCGACATCGCCAAGACCTTCGGGCCGGTGCGCGCGTTGTCGGGCGTGACGTTCTCCGCCTGGCCAGGCGAGGTGCACGCCCTGATGGGCGAGAACGGCGCCGGCAAGTCGACGCTGATGAAGATCCTCTCCGGCGTGCACCAGGCCGACGCCGGCGGCGAGATCCGCCTCGCCGGCCGCGCCGTCACCATCCCCGACCCCGCCGCCGCCCGCGCGCTCGGCATCGTCACCATTCACCAGGAGCTGGCGCTGTCGCCGAACCTGTCGGTGGCCGAGAACATCTGGCTCGGCCGCGAGCCGCGTCGCCTCGGCCTCGTCGACCGCGCCGCGATGCGCGCCCGCTCGCGCCCGGTGCTGGAGCGCCTCGGCGTCGGCTTCACGGCCGCGACACCCGTCGCCTCGCTGTCGATCGCCGAGCGCCAGCTCGTCGAGATCGCCCGCGCCCTGGCCGGCGACGCCCGCGTGCTGGTGATGGACGAGCCCACGACCTCGCTGTCCGCGCGCGAGACCGACCGCCTGTTCGCCCTGGTGCGCCAGCTGCGGGCCGAGGGCATGGCGATCGTCTACATCAGCCACCGAATGGCCGAGATCGATGCGCTAGCGGATCGTGTCAGTGTGCTGCGCGACGGCGCCTCCGTCGGCACCCTGACCCGCGACGAGCTGACCGGCGAGCGGCTGATCCGCATGATGGTCGGCCGCGACCTGTCAAGCTTCTACACCAAGTCGCACGCCGCCCCCGCCGACGCCGCGCCCCCCGAGGCCGGCACGGCGCCCGACGTGCCGCTGCTCGCGGTCGAGGACATGGCCGACGGCGTGCGTGTGCACGGCTGCAGCTTCGCCCTGCAGCGCGGCGAGGTGCTCGGCATCGCCGGCCTGGTCGGCGCCGGGCGCACCGAGCTGGCCCGTCTGGTGTGCGGCATCGACCGCCGCAGCGCCGGCTTGGTGCGCCTCGACGGCCGTGCGCTCGCCTGCCGCTCGCCGCGCGAGGCGGTGGAGGCCGGGCTGGTCTACCTCACCGAGGACCGAAAATCGCTCGGGCTCTACCTGGACATGAGCGTGCGGCAGAACATCGCGATCGACGTGGCCGAGCGCGACGCGCGCGCGGGGGTGATGGACTTCGCCGCCGCCCGGCGCCGTTCCGTGGCCGCGATCCGCCGGCTGTCGGTGCGCACCAGCGGCGACGCGATCAACGTCGGCGCCCTGTCCGGCGGCAACCAGCAGAAGGTGCTGCTGGCGCGGCTGCTGGAGACCGGGCCCAGGGTGCTGTTCCTCGACGAGCCCACGCGCGGCGTCGACATCGGCGCGAAGAGCGAGATCTACCGGCTGATCGACGAGCTGGCGCGCGCGGGCATGGGGGTGGTGGTGATCTCGAGCGAGATGGCGGAGATCATCGGCGTGTGCGACCGCACGCTGGTGATGCGCGAGGGCCGGCTGGTCGGCGAGATCGCCAACCGCGACGGCCGGCGGATCACGCAGGAGGCGATCATGGCCATGGTCGCGGGAGTGGCGGCATGAAACGACAGCAAGGAAGGCCAGAGGCTCTGCCTCTGGACTCCGCCAAGGGCTGGGCCCTTGGATCGCCTTCCCTAGGTCAAGGGATCAAAGGGTCCTCGGACCCTTTGCGGGTTCGGGCAGAGCCCGACCTTGCTTCCTCCGGAGCCTGCCCATGAGCGCCGCCGCCGAGCCCGTCGCCCGCACCGCCGCCCGCGCCAGCCTGCGCGCCCGCCTGCAGGTGCTGGGCATGCTGCCGGTTCTGGTGCTGCTGTGCGTCGGCTTCGAGCTGATGTCGAACCGCTTCCTCTCGCTCGGCAACATCTCGATCGTGGCGCAGCAGGCCTCGATCAACACGGTGCTCGCGGCGGGCATGACCTTCGTGCTGCTCACCGGCGGCATCGACCTCTCCGTGGGCTCGGTGCTCGCCGCCTCCGCGATGGTGACGATGCTGGTCTCCACCGCGCCCGCGCTTGGGCTGCTGGCGATCCCCGCGGGCCTGCTCGCCGGCGTGGTGTTCGGGGCTGCGAACGGCGCGCTGATCGCGGGGCTGGGCCTGCCGCCGTTCATCGTCACGCTGGGCTCGCTGACCGCGGTGCGCGGCGTGGCGCGGCTGATCGGCAACGACGGCACGGTGTTCAACCCCGACCTCGGCTTCGCCTTCCTCGGCAACGAGACGGTGCTCGGCGTGCCCTGGCTGGTGGTGATCGCGGGGCTGGTGATCCTGGCGTCGTGGTTCGTGCTGCGCCGCACGGTGTTCGGCCTGCGCGTCTACGCGGTGGGCGGCAACGTGCACGCGGCGCACCTGTCGGGCATCCGCGTCGGGCGTATCCTGATGCTGGTGTACATGATCTCCGGGCTGCTCGCAGGGCTCGGCGGGATCATGTCGGCGGCACGGCTGTACGCGGCCAACGGCCTGCAGCTCGGGCAGAGCTACGAACTGGACGCCATCGCCGCCGCGATCCTGGGCGGCATCAGCTTCACCGGCGGCATCGGCTCGATCTGGGGCACGCTGATCGGCGCGCTGATCATCGCGATCCTGACCAACGGGCTGATCCTGGTCGGCGTTTCCGACATCTGGCAGTTCATCGTCAAGGGCCTGGTCATCGTGATCGCGGTCACGCTGGACCGCCTGCGGCTGCAGGGCGGGGCGCGCACGTGAAGGAAGCAAGGTTGAGGCTCTGCCTCAAACTCCGCCAAAGGCTCGCCTTTGGAATCCATTCCTTAAGCAAATCGGTCTCCAAAGGCCTCGGCCTTTGGAGGGTCCGGGCAGAGCCCGGCCTTTCTTGCTGCCTTCGGGCGGCCTTTCCCTGGAGGAACGCGGCATGACCCCGAAGCACCTGGCGATGGCGGCCCTGGCCGCGGCGACGCTCGCGGCCCCCGGCGTGGAGGCGAAGAGCCTGACCGGCATCGGCATCACCGTCGGCTCGCTCGGCAACCCGTTCTTCGTGGCGATCGCCAACGGCGCCACCGCGGCCGCCAAGGCGATCAATCCCGACGTGCGCGTGATCACCACCGCCTCGGACTACGACCTGAACAAGCAGTTCACCCAGATCGACAACTTCATCTCCGCCGGCGTCGACCTGATCCTGATCAACGCGGCCGACCCCGTGGCCATCGCGCCCGCGGTGCGCAAGGCCGAGGCCGCGGGCATCACCGTGGTCGCCGTCGACGTCGCCGCCGAGGGCGCGAGCGCCACCGTGATGACCGACAACGTCAAGGCCGGCGCCATCGCCTGTCAGGCGATCGTGGAGCGCCTCGGCGGCAAGGGCGACGTGGTGGTCATCAACGGCCCGCACGTCTCCTCCGTGATCGACCGTGTCAAGGGCTGCGAGGCGGTGCTGTCCAAGGCCGGCATCACGCCGCTCTCGGACAACCAGGACGCCAAGGGCTCCCGCGACGGCGGCTTCGCGGTGATGCAGGGCCTGCTCACCCGCTTCCCGCACATCGACGCGGTGTTCGCCATCAACGACCCGACCGCGATCGGCGCCGGCCTCGCCTCGCGCCAGCTGCACCGCACCGACCTGTTCATCACCAGCGTCGACGGCGCGCCCGACATCGAGGCGGCGCTGAAGGACCCCAAGAGCCTGGTCGCCGCCTCCGCCTCGCAGGACCCCTACCTGATGGCGCAGCGCGCGGTGCAGCTCGGCAACGAGATCATCACCGGGCATGCGCCGGCCGAGAAGACGCAGCTGATCGAGCCCGCGCTGATCACCGCAGACACGGTGGGCGCCTACCACGGCTGGTCGGCGCCGCGCTGAGACGCCAGCAGGGTCGGGCTCTGCCCGAACCCGCAAAGGGTCCGAGGACCCTTTGATCCCTTGACTTGAAGAGTGGATTCTCAAGGCAAT
>CAXSER010000121.1:0-7638 GCA_964236315.1 uncultured Acetobacteraceae bacterium
CAACCAGCTGGCCGGTCGTGTCGGACGCGTGGACGATATTGCCGGCATCCACCTGGCGCAGGCCGACCACGCCGTTGATGGGCGAGGGAATGCGCGTGTAGGCGACGTTGACCTTGGCGGCCTGGATGGCGGCGCGGTCCGCGGCGAGCGCGATGCCGTGCGCGTCGGGGGCATGGCGGCGGCGGGCGAGCTCCAGGGCGGGGACGAGGTCCTCCGTCTTGAAGGAGATGGCAGAGGTGGCAAGGCGGCCGTCCAGCTCGGGGAGGACGACCTGCATGGCCATGTCCTGGGGGGCGAGGCCGCGCGGGGCGGCGTCCCAGGCGTCGCGCGCGGTGCCGGCGAGGACGAGCTGCAGGACGGGGGCATTCGCGGCGTCGAGCGGCGAGGAGTCGGGGGTGCCGGGGGGGGCGTCGTCCGGGGCCGGGGCGCGGGCGGAGAAGGCGGTGGCGTTGAGCACGACCGCGGGGCGCCAGGAGTGCAGGCGGTGGCGGACGAAGGCGGCGGCGTCGGCGTCCTTCAGGCTGGGGACGTATAGGGCGCGGGGGCGCAGGCCGCGCCTGGCCAGGGCGGCGGCGAGGGCCTCGACGGGGGCGGTGTCCCCGGCGAGCAGGTGGGAGCGGTAGAACACGATGACGGCGAGCGGGCCGTCGTGCGGTTCGGCAGGGGGCAGGACGTGCCGGCCGAAGGGGGGCATGGGGGTGGCCTCGCCCTCGGGGCGGGGGCAGAGGCCGCCCTCGTGGGCGGCGAGCAGCAGGGCGAGGCGGGTGTTGCGGGCGCCGCCGGCGCGCAGCAGGGACTCGATGCGCGCGCGGGTGGGCTCGGGGACGGTGGACAGCTCGGCGAGGCGGGGGTCGGCGCGCTCGCAGCCGGGGACCACGGCGAGTGCTATGCCCTGGGCGCGGCACACGGCGCCGAGCTGCTCCGCGCCGTAGCGCCAGTACTCCATGCCGCCGAGCAGGCGCAGGACGATGGCGCGGGCGTGGCCGGCGGTGCGCTCCAGGTAGAGGTCGACGGACAGGGGGTGGCGCAGGCGGGCCAGGCTGGCCAGGCGCAGGCCGAAGGGGAGCGTGGCGGCGGGCGGCCGGTCCGGCGGGTCGTACGGGCCGGACCCGGGCGGGCGCAGGACGTCGGGGTCGAGCCAGGCGGTGGCGGCGGCGGAGAGGTCGCTATCGGAGAAGGAGATGAACACGAGGCCGGCCGGCGACTGGCCCAGGTCGACGGCGGACTCGGCCTCGTCGAGGGTGCGGGTTTCGCGGACCAGCAGGTGCATGGCTCAGGCCTGCATGGCGGCGGCGATGGCGGCGCGGTTCATGCCGGCGCGGCCGATCACCACCAGGCGGCCGAGGCGGGGCTCGTGCGCCGTCCAGGGGCGGTCGAACTCGTGGCGGAAGCGCGCGCCCACGCCCTGCACGGCCAGGCGCATCGGGCGGCCGGCGACGGGGACGAAACCCTTGATGCGCAGGATGTCGTGCGCCTCGGCCACCGCGCGCAGGCGGGCGAGGAGGGCGTCCGGCGTGGAGGTTTCGGGGAGGTCGACGACGAAGCTGTCGAAGTCGTCGTGCTCGTGGGCGCCGTCCTCGGCGTCGTGGTGGGACGGGCGGGAATCGAGGTCGTCCTCGGCGGCGGCGGACAGGCCGAGCAGGACCTCCGGGTCGATGCGGCCCTCGCTGGTGGCGACGATCTTCGCTCCGCGCGGGGTCAGCGTGGCGAGCTGCGCGTGCAGGGCGGCGAGCGCGGGGGCGTCGAGGAGGTCGGACTTGTTGAGGACGACGAGGTCGGCGGCCTGGAGCTGGTCCTCGAACACCTCGGCCAGCGGGTTGTCGTGGTCGAGCGAGGGGTCGGCGGCGCGCTGGGCGGCCACGGCCTCGGGGTCGTCGGCGAAGCGGCCGGACGCGGCCGCGGGGGCGTCGACCAGGGTGATGACGCCGTCCACGGTGACGCGCTCGCGCACCGCGGGCCAGCCGAAGGCGCGCAGCAGGGGCTTGGGGATGGCCAGGCCGGAGGTCTCGATCAGGATGTGCTCGGGGGGCGGGTCGCGGGCCAGGAGTGCTTCCATGGCGGGGAGGAAGTCGTCGGCGACGGTGCAGCACAGGCAGCCGTTGGCCAGCTCGACGATGCTGCCCTCGTCGCAGCCCTCGATGCCGCAGGCGCTCAGCGTGTCGCGGTCGATGCCCAGGGTGCCGAACTCGTTGACGATGACGGCGATGCGGCGGCCGCGGGCGTGGGACAGGACGTGGCGCAGGAGCGTGGTCTTGCCGGCGCCGAGGAAGCCGGTGACGACGGTGGCGGGGATGCGGGCCATGGCGCTCAGGCGGCCTGGCTGGCGGGGACGACGGCGGCCTGGATGGCCGTGGGGTCGGCGGGGGGGACGCGGCCCATGACGACGTCGCGCAGGGAGGGGGCGCGGCGGCTCGGCATGACGGTGCCGTTGCGCGACTGCGCGTAGGCGCGGGCGTAGTCGGCGAGGTCGGCGGCGTGGGCGGGGGTCAGGCGGCCGAGCAGGTAGGTCCAGCGGCCGGGCATGGACAGGACGGCGGAGCAGCCGCGCTCGCAGTTGGCGAGGCAGGAGGTCTCGCGCAGGTCGATGTCCGGGGACTGGCCGAGGGTGGCGGCGACGGCGTCGTGCAGGTGGCGGCCCATGGGGAGGTCGCCGGGGGCCAGGGTCTCGCCGCCCTGGCAGGTGGTGCAGATGTGGAGGCGGACGGCGTCGGTCATGGTCGGGCCCCGGAGGCGGCCGCGCCCGGGGGCGTGGCCTGGCCGCGCAGCGTGCGCGTTCGGGGGTGCGACCGTCCGGGGGCCTGCCCGCGGGACCGGCGGGGTCGCGGCGCCGGGGGTCCGGTGTCGCGCCAGCGCCGAGGCCGCCGGGGCACCCCGCCCGGAGACACGATCTGGTCCGGGAGCGGCGCCCGGCTCGCGCCGTGGTCGCCGTGCCCGCGATGGCAGGTCTCCTGGCTCGCGGATCAGGCGCGGCCTGCCCGCCTTCCCGGCCCCTTGCAGGGTGGCCAGTGGCGCGTGGGCAGGTCGCTCTCCGCTCACAGTTGCGGGGGCAGCCGCGGCGTTGGGCGCTCTCGCGCCCGCACCGCATTCCCTTTTCATCTCCCGTTGCGGGGAGAACCATCGGGGGTGGTCTAGGTCTGCGGGGGCGGCGAAGTCAAGGAAGGCCGGGCTCTGCCCGGACCCGCCAAAGGCCAGGGGCCTTTGGAAACCCATCCGTCAAGGAAGGCTTGCCGGCCTGGCGCGAACCGCTTCATGAGGCCGGTCCAGGGCGGCTCGCCCTGGCGGGTCCAGGGCAGAGCCCTGGCCTTCCTGTCGTGGGGAGATCGCGGTGCTGACATTCGTTCTGGGCGGAGCGCGGTCGGGGAAAAGCCTGGTCGCGGAGGGGCTGGTGACGCGGCTGGCGGCGCCGTGGACGTACGTGGCAACCGCGCAGGCGTTCGACGAGGAGATGCGGGTGCGGATCGCGTCGCACGTCGGGCGCAGGGCGGAGGGGTGGCGGACGGTGGAGGCGCCGTTCGAGCTGGCGGGGGCGCTGGATGCGGCGGAGGGGCCGGTGCTGGTGGACTGCCTGACGCTGTGGGTGAGCAACCTGCTGCTGCGCGGCGACGATCCGGGAGGGGCGGCGGACGGGCTGCTGGCGGCGCTGGGGCGGCGGGCGGGCGAGACGGTGGTGGTGTCGAACGAGGTCGGGCTGGGGATCGTGCCGGACAACGCGCTGTCGCGCGCGTTCCGGGACGCGGCGGGGGTGCTGCACCAGAGGGTGGCGGCGCAGGCGGGGCGGGTGGTGCTGGTGGTGGCGGGGGTGCCGGTCTGGGTGAAGGGGGGCGCGGGGTGGGCGGGCGGCGGGGTCGGACCTCCTCGTCGACGCGGTGCTGGTCGATGGCCTCGAGGGCGGGCAGGCCGGCGTCGAAGTACTTACGCCACTCCTCGGCGTCGACGTCGAAGGTGGCGACGGCCTCGATCTCGGCGATCCACGTCTGGAAGGTCATGCGCCTGCTCCGGGCCCGGGGGCGGGCGGCTGCCCTGGCGGGAGCGCGAGCATAGGGGCGTGGCGGGCGGGTCGGCAAAGGTCGCAAGGCGGCGGGCGGGACGGGTCGGATGGGGCGCGCCGGAAGGGGCGGGTTGGGCGGGGGGTGCGGACCGGCGGGTGGCTCCCCTCCCCTCTTGCCTGCGCGGGCGGGGCGTGACGTCCTCGCGGGCTGCCGCGTCGCGCCGCGCCTGTCCGGGGTGGCGGGCCGGCGCGGATGGGGGTGGGCATGGGCGAGGACGAGGACCGGCATCGCGCGAGGATGGCGGCGCGCAAGCAGGTGCAGGACGCCGAGGTGGCGTCCAAGGCGGTCGCGGAGAAGGGGCTGCTGATGGTCCACACCGGGCCGGGTAAGGGCAAGACCACGGCGGCGCTGGGGCTCGTGCTGCGCATGGCGGGGCGGGGGAAGCGGTGCGCGGTCGTGCAGTTCATCAAGGGGGCGTGGGACACCGGGGAGCGGCGGCTGCTCGAGCGCACCGAGCTGGTCGAGTGGCACTCGATGGGCGAGGGTTTCACCTGGGAGACGCAGGACAGGGCGCGCGACGTCGCGGCGTGCCGGGCGGCGTGGGAGCAGGCGGTCGCGCTGATGCATGCGCCGGGGGTGGCGCTGCTGGTGCTCGACGAGCTGAACATCGCGCTGCGCTACGGGTATCTCGACGTCGACGAGGTGCTCGGCGCGCTGGCGGGGCGGCCGGCGATGCTCCACGTCGTGGTCACCGGGCGCAACGCCAAGCCGGCTCTGGTGGAGGCGGCGGACCTGGTCACGGAGTTCGCGGCGGTGAAGCACCATTTCGCGGCGGGGGTGCGGGCGCAGGAAGGGATCGAGTTCTGAGCGGCGTCGGCAGGCAGCAAGGCCAGGGCTCTGCCCTGGACCCGCCAGGGCGAGCCGCCCTGGACCGGCCTTTCTCAAGGGATGCGTTCCAGGGGCGCAGCCTTTGGCGGAGTCCGGAGGCGGAGCCTTTGGCCCTGCTTCGCCCGTGACGCGCGCGGTGATGCTGCAGGGCACGGGCTCGGGGGTGGGCAAGTCGCTGCTGGTGGCGGGGCTGTGCCGGGCGCTGCTGCGGCGCGGGCTGCGGGTGCGGCCGTTCAAGCCGCAGAACATGTCGAACAATGCCGCCGTGACCGCCGACGGGGGGGAGATCGGGCGGGCGCAGGCGCTGCAGGCGATGGCGTGCGGCGTGGCCCCGTCGGTGCACATGAACCCGGTGCTGCTCAAGCCGCACGGGGGGGATGGCGCGGGCGCGGGCGCGCAGGTCGTGGTGCAGGGGCGCGTGCGGGGGGTGGCGCGGGCGCGCGAGTACCAGGCGATGAAGCCGGGGCTGATGCCCGCGGTGCTGGACAGCTTCGTGCGGGTGGGGGCGGAGGCGGATGTCGTCGTCGTCGAGGGGGCGGGGAGCGCGTCGGAGGTCAACCTGCGGGCCGGCGACATCGCCAACATGGGGTTCGCGCGCGCGACGGGGACGCCGGTGGTCGTGGTGGGCGACATCGACCGCGGGGGGGTGATCGCGAGCCTGGTGGGGACGCACGCGGTGCTGGAGGCAGGGGACCGGGCGATGGTGCGCGGGTTCATCGTGAACCGGATGCGCGGCGACCTGTCGCTGTTCGACGAGGGGATGGCGGCGATCACGCGGCATACGGGGTGGGCGGGGCTGGGGCTGGTGCCGTTCTTCGAGGGGGCGCGGCGGCTGCCGGCGGAGGATTCGGGGGACCTGGAGGAGGTCGTGCGGCCGGCGGGCGGCGAAGGGCGGCTGCGGGTGGCGGTGCTGGTGCTGCCGCGGATCGCCAATTTCGACGACCTCGACCCGCTGGCGGGGGAGCCGGGGGTGGAGCTGCTGATGCTGCGCGACGGGGAGCCGGTGCCGGCGGGGTGCGACCTGGTGGTGCTGCCGGGATCGAAGGCGACGCTGTCGGACCTGGCGAGCCTGCGGGCGGCGGGGTGGGACGTCGACGTCGCGGCGCACCGGCGGCGCGGGGGGCGGGTGCTCGGGCTGTGCGGGGGTTACCAGATGCTCGGGGCGAGCGTGGCCGATCCGGAGGGGGTGGAGGGGCCGGCGGGGGGGGCCGCGGCGGGACTGGGGCTGCTGGCGGTGGAGACGGTGCTGACGGGGGACAAGCGGCTGGAGGCGGTGCGGGGGGTCTCGGTCGGGGACGGGGTCGCATGCGAGGGGTACGAGATGCACATGGGGCGCACCGGGGGGGCGGATGCGGCGCGGCCGATGCTGCGGTTCGAGGACGGGCGCTGCGACGGGGCGTGGTCGGCGGACGGGCTGGTGGGAGGGACCTATCTGCACGGGCTGTTCGCGGGGGATGCGCAGAGGTCGGCGTGGCTGCGCAGGCTCGGGGGGCGCGGGTCGGTGCGGCATCACGCGGCGGAGGTGGAGGCGGCGCTGGACGGGCTGGCGGCGCATCTGGAGCGGCACGTGGACGTGGACGCGCTGCTGCGGCTGGCGGGGTAGCGGGGGGCCCTGCCCCGGGCCTGGCGGGCGGTTCCTGCGGGCCCTGCCCCGGGCCCGTCAGGCGGCGAGCTTGAGGGTCGCGATATCGAGCAGGCCGTTGAGGGCTACCAGGGTCTCCAGGCCGACCTGGGTGCGCACCTCGTCGCGGGTGCCGCGCCACAGCGGCAGGGCCGTGAGCAGGGCCGCCTTGCCGGCGGGGGCGAGGCGGACAAGGCGAATGCGGCGGTCATCCGGGTCGGGGGCGGCCGCGACGAGGGCGCGCGCCTCCAGGGGCTTGAGGTTGCGGTTCAGGGTGGTCGGGTCCATGCCGAGACGCTCTGCCAGGACGCCAAGGGCGAGGCCGTCCTCGCCCGCTTGCGCCGCGCCGTGCAGATAGGCGAGCAGGCCGAACTGCGGCGTGGTGATGCCGGAGGGCGAGAGGGCCTGGTCGAAGATCTGGGTGAGGCGGCGCGAGGCCCTGCGCAGTCGCATGCATGTGCAGTCGACCAGCTCGGCCAGCGTGGCCTCGGCCTGGCGTGGGACATCCATCCGAGACATCGCGATCCCTCCCCCGACATGGATGGCAGAGCGGCAGGATGCTGCCGTTGCAGGTAACATAGGCACGACGTGGGCGGATTGGAAGGCGGGCGCGCACGTTCCTGTGAGTCTTATGCCGCAGTGCAGCAAAGAGCTTGAGGTGTCATTCTTGTCTGCATATACAGGCTATAGCACACGGGCCAGGGTGGTCCGCCTTCCGGGGATGACGACGATGAAGAACATGCTGGCTTCGGCCTTCCTCGCGCTCGCGGTGTCCGGCGTGGCCGGACATGCGGCGAGCTTCCCGCAGGCGGCGCTGGACGGCGCGCCGATGTCGCACTCGGTGAGCCGGGCGCCGGCGGAGGCGCAGGCGCTGCGTGCGAGCTTCCCGGCGCTCGCCCCGGTGGGCCGTGACGCGCCGGGCGCGCACCGTCCGTCGCGCGACGTGCAGGCCGCGGGCATCGAGTTCCCGGGGGCCGCCGCGGCGCCGGTGCGCACGGCGCCGGCCGTGGCGGTGGGCCAGGTCACGCTGGAGACAAACCGCTTCCAGTCGATCAGCCTGCGCTGAGCAGCGGGCGGGCGGAGGAGGCAAGGTCGAGGCTCCGCCTCAAACTCCGCCAAAGGCTGCGCCCTTGGAACGCA
>CAXSER010000122.1:0-7566 GCA_964236315.1 uncultured Acetobacteraceae bacterium
CTCGCCGGAGAACCGCCTGCTGCGCGCGCTGGCCTCGGCGCCCGCGCTCGCCATGGTGGGGACGGAGGCGGCGGCCGGGCAGGCCGTCGTGGTGGCGACGCAGGCGCCGCGCGAGCCCGGCTGCTACCGGCTGCTGTCGTGCGACGGCAGCGAGGTGTTCGTGGGTGCGGCCGCCGCGATGCTGGTCACCGCGGACCGGGCGTCGCACGACCGCATCGCCACCATGGCGGTCGTGCCGCGCGCGCGCCGCGACCTGCTGGTGCTGATGGAGTCCACGGAGGAGGAGGCGGCGTCGTTCAGGCTGCGCCCCGGCGGCCTGCGCACCACCGCGCACCTGCTGGAGGCGCACTGGGTCGGCGACGGCGGCCACGTCACGCTGCTCGACCCCTCGTCCGGGCGCTTCGCCTCCGCGCCGTCGCCCGCGGACCCCGAGGCGGCGGCGCCGGTGCTGGTGGACCGCGAGGAGGCCGGCGAGTGGGAGGCGTTCTCGCTGGAGCCGGTGCGCGACATCTTCGTGCCGCGCACCGTGCGTGCGCGCGCCGAGGCGATCGAGGCGATGCTGGCGCAGGGCGTGGACACGGCCTCGGTGCTGGCGCTGGTGGCAGGGGACCGGCCGTTCGCGTCCGAGGTGCTGAACGCCGTGCTGCCGCTGCTGCGCCTGGACGAGCTGCAGGCGATCGGGCGCGCGGTGCTGGCCTCCGACGAGCTGGCGCGCCGGCTGGCGGCGGCCTTTCCCGGCGACGTGTGGGCGGCGCACGCGCTGCCCGCACTGGCGGAGATGCAGGGCGTGGTGGCAAGCCCGTCCGCGCCGGCCCGCGGCTTCGGGCTGCTGCGCCGCTCCGGGCGGTCGCGGCGCGAGGAGGCGGAGGCCTCGCCGAACCGGCGCGTGGTGGACGCGGCGTTCGACGACGTGGCGGCCGCCGGGCTGTCCGGGGCGTTCGCCTCCTTCCCGCACGCGGTGGCGGTGCAGGCCAGGGGCACGGTGGTGCCGACGCGCGGCCCGTGCGTGGTGGCGACACTGCGCAACGAGGGGCCGTACCTGCTGGAGTGGGTCGCCTACCACCGCGCGATCGGCTTCGAGGCCTTCTACCTGTACGGCAACGACAACGAGGACGGCTCGGACGGGCTGCTGGGCGCGCTGGCCGACGCCGGGGCGATCACCTGGCTGCGGAACCACGTGCCGGCCGGCACCTCGGCGCGGGCACGGGCATACGGGCACGCGTTCAGCGTGCTGCCGGAGGTGCTGGCGCACCGCTGGGTGCTGACGGCGGATGCCGACGAGTTCCTGGTGTTCGACCCCGAGCGCTTCGCCTCGGTCAACGACTACCTGGCGTGGCAGGAGCGGCGCTCGGTGGACGCGGTGGCGGTGAACTGGCTGCCGTTCGGATCGGGCGACGCGCCGGGCTGGCCGGACACGCCCCTGGTGGCGCGCAACACCCGCGTGCTGAACCGCCGCCACCTCGGCGAGGAGGTCAGGCTGGTCAAGACGCTGGCGCGGCCGGCGATGATGATGCAGTCGGGCGCGCACGCGCCTGTCACCGACGAACGGCGCACGCTCGTGTATCGTGCCGCGTCGGGCGAGCTGCACGGCCGCAGCCGGCCCGGGGCCGACGCGGATGGGCTGAACTTCGCGCAGACCCTGCGCACCGAGGCGGCGGCGGTGCATCACTACCTGTTCAAGTCGGCCGAGGAGTGGGCGTGGAAGAAGTCGCGCAACAGTGGCGACACCGGGCTGGAGCGCTCCGTGCGGGTGATGTCGCAGGCCGACGCGCACAGCTTCATGCGCCAGCACCGTGCGGCCGACGTGGTGGTCGACGACCGTGCCATGCGCTGCGCCCCGGGGCTGGCGGAGGGCATCGCGGCGCTGCGCGCCCTGCCGGGGGTGGCGGCGGCGGAGGCCGCGATGCGCGAGGCGACGGCGGCGCGCATGGCCACGATCGCCGAGGCCACGCGGTCGGACCCGTCCGTCGCCGGCTGGGACGTGCTCGGCCGCCGCTTCCTCCAGCTCGGCGGCTTCGGGCCGGCGCCGGTCGCAGGCGCTGCGACGCCGTCCGGCCCGGTGGCGGGGCGTGCCGGGTGAGGCGTTCGTGAGGATTGCCGCCTGCCTGCTGGTCAAGAACGAGGCGCGCGACCTGCTGGAATGGCTGGCGTTCCAGTTCGTCGTCGGCTTCGACACGGTGATCGTGCTTGACAACGGCTCCACCGACGGGACCCAGGACGTGGTTCGCATGGCAGCCCAGACCCACGACGTCCGCCTGCTGGACTGGCCGTCGGTGGCGCTCAGCTCGCACGCCGACGCCTACGACCACGCGCTGGCGCTGTTCGGCGCGGAGTTCGACTGGATGGCGTTCCTCGACGCCGACGAGTTCCTGCTGCCGCTGCGCCACGGCTCGGTGCCGGCGCTGCTGGAGTCGCTGGACGCGCACAAGGCGGTGGGCATCCACTGGGCGGTGTTCGGCTCGTCGGGGCACGTGGACTGGCCGCCGGGCCTGGTGATCGACAGCTTCCTGCACCGCGCGCGCGAGGACTTCGGGCCCAACCGGCACATCAAGTCGATCGTGCGGCCCGGCGAGGTGGTGCGCTGCCACCTGTCGCACTGGTTCGAGATGAAGGGCGCACGGCTGGAGGGCGACGGCTGGCACGACGGCTACGTGGACGCCGACGGGCGGCCGATCCACTGGGAGGCGCAGGCCGGGGTCACGCGCGACCGGCCGGAGTTCGCCACCGCGCGGCTGCACCACTACTTCACGCGCTCGCTGGCGCACTGGCGGGTGAAGATGGCGCGCCGTTGGCTCGACGTGGAGCGCACCGACGACGCCTTCGTCGAGCACGACCGCAACGAGGTGCTCGACGCCTCGGCGCTGCGCTACGTCGCCGCAGTCAAGCGCGAGATGGCGGTCATGCGCGCCGGCGGCCTGCGCGGCCAGGTGGGCTGAGGGCGGCGGCGCGGCGGCGATGGGCGCGGGCACTGCGGGCGGCGACACGACGGCCGGCGATCCTCTCGCGGCGGCCGGCCCGCCGGTGGTGCACGTCAACCCGATGGGCGGCTTTGCCAACCGGATGATGCAGGCGATGGTGGCGATGACGATCGCCAGCCACGTGCCGGGCTGCGTGGTGTCCAACCTCGACCTGCCGGAGTGGGGCCTGCGCTGCCCGGCGATGCCGGCGAGCGGGTCGCGCCGCCGCGTGCTGGTCGACGAGCGGTTCGACCTGGCGCGCGAGGTCGGGCGGCTCCGCTCCGGCGAGGTCGAGCGCCTCGAGATCCAGGTGTACGGCCAGCGGCTGGAGTACTTCCTCCCCGCCCACCTGTACCGCCAGGTCTTCCCGCCCGCCGCGATGCCCGGCGAGGACGAGGCGCCCGGCTACGGCGCGGGGCAGCTCGTGTGCAGCATCCGCGGCGGCGAGGTGCTCGACGGGCGACACCCCGGCTACGTGCTGCTGCCGGTGGAGTTCTACGCCGAGCTGGCGGCGCGCACCGGGTTGTCCCTCGTGTTCCTCGGCCAGCTCGCGTCCAACGCCTACGTCGACGCGCTGCGGGCACGCTTCCCCGACGCCCTGTTCCTCGACAGCCGCGGGCCGATGGCCGACTTCGCGTCGCTGCGCCGCTCGCGCAACATCGTGCCGAGCGTGTCCACCTTCGCCTGGCTTGCGGCATGGCTTTCGGAGGCCGACCAGGTGTTCCTCCCGGTGGACGGGATGCTGCACCCGGTGATGGGGCCGCACGCGAACCTGCTGCCGCTCGACGACCCGCGCTACCGCTTCTTCCTGTTCCCCGCCAACTACGCGGTGCCGGTCGAGGCGTTCGAGCCGGTGCACCGGGCGCTGCTCGGGCAGTGGCGGCTGGCGGAGCCGGCGATGCTGCGCGAGATGTTCCGCGCGGTGCCGCGGCTGCCGCGCCGGTTCGACCGCACGGCGCCGCTGTTCGACGAGGCGTTCTACCTGGCCGCGCACCCCGACGTGCGCGCGGCGGTCGAGGCGGGAGGATACGGGTCGGGGCACGAGCACTACGTCTCGCACGGCTTCGACGAGGGGCGGGTCGCGGTGCCGGTCGACGCGGCCTGGTATGCGCGGACCTACCCGCTGGCGGCCCACGAGATCGGCGAGGGGTGGTACGCGGACCCGGAGCACCACTTCGTCGAGATCGGCGCGGCACGGGGGTATCGTGCGCGGGGGTAGGAAGCAAGGCCGGGCTCTGCCCGGACCCGCCGGAGGCGAGCCGCCCCTGGACCGGCTCTACTTAAGGGAAGCCGGTCCAGGGCGGCTCGCCCTGGCGAAGCTTGAGGCAGAGCCTCAACCTTGCTTCAGCCGCCGTCCCGCTCGCGCAGCAGCCTGGCGGCCTCCACCGCGAAGTAGGTGAGCACGCCGCTGGCGCCCGCGCGTCTGAACGCCAGCAGGCTCTCCAGGATGGCGCGGTCACGGTCGAGCCAGCCGTGCTCGATGGCGCCGGCAAGCATCGCGTACTCCCCGGACACCTGGTAGGCGAAGGTCGGCACGGCGAAGCGCTCGTGCACCCGGCGCACGATGTCGAGGTAGGGCATGCCCGGCTTGACCATGACCATGTCGGCGCCCTCCAGCAGGTCGAGCTCGACCTCGCGCAGGGCCTCGTCGCCGTTGGCGGGGTCCATCTGGTAGGTCTTCTTGTCGCCCTTCAGCGCGGCGCCGGAGCCGAGGGCGTCGCGGAACGGGCCGTAGAAGGCGGACGCGTATTTGGCGGCATAGGACATCAGGCGGACGTGCTCGTGGCCGGCATCGTCGAGTGCTGCGCGGATGGCGCCGATGCGGCCGTCCATCATGTCCGACGGCGCGATGATGTCGACGCCGGCGTCGGCCTGGTTCACCGACTGGCGGGCGAGGATGGCGACGGACTCGTCGTTGGCGACGTAGCCGTCGCGCAGCACGCCGTCGTGGCCGTGATCGGTGTAGGGGTCAAGCGCCACATCGCCGATCAGGCCGAGGTCGGGGAACTCGCGCTTGAGCAGGCGCGCGGCCTGGCAGATCAGGTTGTCGGGATTGGCGGACTCGCTGCCCTCGGCGTCCTTCCTCTCCGCGGGCGTGGCGGGAAACAGGGCGAGGGCGGGGATGCCGTGGCGGGCCGCGGGCGCCACGTAAGCGGCGAGGCGGTCCAGCGTGACGCGCTGCACGCCGGGCATGGAGGCGATGTCGCTGGTGGTGCCCTGGCCGTCGATCACGAACACCGGCCAGATCAGGTCGTCGACGGACAGACGGGTCTCGGCAACCAGGCGGCGGGTCCAGGCGTCGTGGCGGTTGCGGCGCATGCGGGTGGCGGGGAAGCGTCCGACGGTCATGGCACGGTCCTTCGATCGGGCTGGGCGGGCAGGCGGGCGAAGTAGCGGCGATAGGCCACGGTGCAGTGCGTGCCAAGCCGGGGCTGACGCCGGGGCGCATGGCGCGGCACCATGGTCCGGGTCGGGCGTGCGGGTGGAGCCCTGGCGTGCGGTCCGGCCCATGGCGCCACGCATCCGCTGCGGGGCACGTTGGCAGCAGGCGGCTTCTGGGCCTAGGCTGGCGCGGGGCGACGCCGTGCCGGGCCAGGCCAGGGTGCCCGAAGAGGTGAGCGTGCTGCAGCAATCCAAGTCGAGGCTCGCCGGGTCGCGCGAGCGGCTGTCCGAGGCGTCCGGAGCCCCGCTGCGCCCCGGCGCGGTGCAGGTGGGCACCGAGATCCGCGAGGCGCGCGAGTCCCACGGCTGGAGCCTGGAGGCGGTGGCGGCGCAGCTGCGCATCCGCCAGCCCTACCTGGAGGCGATCGAGGCGGGGCGGGCGGACGACCTGCCCGGCAGCGCCTACGCCGTGGGCTTCCTCAGGACCTACGCGGCAGCGGTTGGGCTGGACGCGGACGCGCTGGCGGAGCGGTTCCGCCAGGGCGCCACCGAGGTGAACCGCAGGACGGAGCTGGCCTTCCCGGCGCCGGTGCCGCAGCGCGGGATGCCGGCGGGCGCGGTGGTGCTGCTGGGCGCCGTGGTGGTCGTGGCGGCGTACGCGGGCTGGTACCGCATCTCCAGCGATGGGCACACGCCGGTGCAGACGGTGCCGGAGGTGCCGGAGCACCTGGCGCCGCACGCCGCGCCGGTGATGACCGCGCCCTCGCCGCAGGTCGCCTCGATCCTGCCGACGACCTCGCCGCCCTCCGTGCTGGCGACGCCGGCCCCGACCGCGGCGCCGTCGGCCGTGGCGCCGGCGGCCCCTGGCGTGTCGGCGCAGGCGGTGCCGCCGGCCCAGGTGGCTACGGTGCCGACGCTGGCGCCAGCCCCGCAAGGCGCGGCGGCCCCGGGAGCACCGACGGTGGCCGGAACGCCGGTCGTGGCCGCGACCGGCTCGCCTGCGGCCGTGCCGGGTGCCGCGCCGGTGCCGCCGGGGACGCGGATCGTGCTGGCGAGCACGGCGCCGAGCTGGATCATGGTGCGCCAGAAGGGCGGCAAGGTGCTGGTCAACGAGACGCTGCATCCCGGCGAGACCTGGCCGGTACCGGCCGACGACCACCCCCTCCTGCTGTCCGTGGGCAATGCGCGGGGTCTGTCGCTGCTGGTCGACGGGGTCGCGGTGCCGCAGCTCCAAGGCGTCAGCCGCCGCGACCTGCCCCTCGAACCCGCCGACCTGCAGTCGGGCAAGCTCGTGGCCGCGCCGCCACCGCCGCCGAAGCCGAAGCCCAGGGCGGCCGCGGCACCGGCCGATCCGGACAGCTCGGCGGACCAGCTCAACGCGAGACAGCTCGGCGCCCACTGAGGGTCCGTCTCGCTCGCAGGGAAGCAAGGTCGGGCTCTGCCCGAGCCCGCCAAAGGGTCGAGCCCTTTGGGAAACCCTATCCTAGGTCAGGGTTTCCAAAGGCGAGCCTTCGGCGGAGTCCAGAGGCAGAGCCTCTGGCCTTGCTGCCCTGCGCGCGCGACGTTTGGCCTTCGGCGTCCGGACTGGTAATCCTGCGGGCAGACGGCACACAGAAACGGGCGATGCGCACAGCCCGGCCTGGAGATCCCATGAGCTACCGCCCCTACCAGCAGATCGAACGCCGGCGTTCGCGCCAGATCAGCGTCGGCCGCGTCAAGGTTGGCGGCGACGCGCCGATTACCATCCAGACCATGACCAACACGCTGACCTCGGACGCGGCCGCGACCATCGCGCAGATCCGGCGCGCGGAGCTGGCCGGCGTGGACATCGTGCGCGTGTCGTGCCCCGACGTGGAGAGCACCGCGGCGCTGGCCGAGATCGTGCGCGAGGTGAACGTGCCGATCGTGGCCGACATCCACTTCCACTACAAACGCGCCATCGAGGCCGCGCAGGCCGGTGCGGCGTGCCTGCGCATCAACCCGGGCAACATCGGCAGCGCGGAGCGGGTACGCGAGGTCGTCACCGCCGCGCGCGAGCACGGCTGCTCGATCCGCATCGGGGTGAACGCGGGCTCTCTGGAGCGCCACCTGCTGGAGAAGTACGGCGAGCCGAACCCGGAGGCGCTGGTCGAGTCCGCGCTGGAGCACGCCAAGATCCTGCAGGACCACGACTTCCACGAGTTCAAGATCAGCGTGAAGGCGTCCGACGTGTTCATGGCGGTCGCCG
>CAXSER010000123.1:0-7530 GCA_964236315.1 uncultured Acetobacteraceae bacterium
GGCCCGGCCGACGGCGTGGCGCTGCCCGCCCGTGCGCCACAGTGCGGCAAGCGCCCCGGCATGCGCCACAGAACAATCGGGAGCAGGAGGCGGAAGCGGCCTCTTCCGGCCCCGGTCCCCCGGGCCTTGCGGCATCGCCCGCCCATGCCGGCGGGTTCCACGCTGCCGGATGGCCCATTGCCAGGAAATTACGACGGGATGTTGTTGTTTGCGCGACCTTCCCGTAATCCATGCCGGATCGAGGACAGGGGACGACCGACGTGGACCAGATCAGCAGGAGCGCGCTGCGGCCGGGATGGCGCGAGCTGTGGCTCAAGGAGGACTGGTGGGCGGTGTGGCTCGGGCTCGGGCTGGTGCTCGCGGCCTATGCGCTGTTCGCGTCCGGCAGCTCGATCGCCTGGATCGCGGTGGCGCCGGCGAAGTGGTCGACCCCCGCCCAGCTCGGCGCCCAGCTGTGGGCCGCAGCGCTGCGCTATGTCGCGCAGTTCGCGATGTTCCTGGTGCTGTTCGGTGCTGCGGCGCGCGTGCTCGGCTTCCGGCTGTCGGCGTTCGCGCCATCCTTCGCGCTGCTGTACGCGCTGTCCCTGGCGATCTTCGCGGCCGGCGCCTGGGACCGGGCGCAATACTACAACCTGGAGCCGCCGCTGATCGCGCTGCTGGCGGGGCTTGCGATCTCCAACCTCGTGGGGCTGCCGCGCTGGCTCGACGCGGGGTTCCGGGTCGAGTTCTACGTCAAGACCGGCATCGTGCTGCTCGGCGCCACCCTGCCGTTCACCCTGATCCTGTACGCCGGGCCGGTGGCGATCCTGCAGGCCTCCGTGGTCTCCGTGGCCACGTTCCTGGTGATCTTCCTGGTCGGCGTGCGGCTCGGGCTGGACCGCCGGCTGGCGGCGACGCTGGGCGCGGGAGGTGCCGTGTGCGGCGTCTCCGCGGCCATCGCCATCGCCGGCGCGGTGCGCGCGGACAAGGAGCACCCGCCGATCGCCATCACCCTGGTGGTGCTGTGGGCGATCGTGATGATCTTCGTCCTCCCCCTGGCCGCCGCCGCCCTGCACCTGCCGGCAGGCGTGGGCGGCGCCTGGATCGGCACCTCGGAGTTCGCCGACGCCGCAGGCTTCGCCGCCGCCCAGGCCTACGGCGGACAGGCCGGCCCCGCCACCGGCATCGCCGGCACCGCGGACCAGGCGGTGTGGTCCTACACCCTGGTCAAGGTGGTCGGCCGCGACGTGTGGATCGGCATCTGGGCGCTGGTGCTGTCGATCATCTCGGTCACCCGCTGGGAGACGCAGGAGATCGGCGGGCGCATCGACGTGGCCCAGGTCTGGTGGCGGTTCCCCAAGTTCGTGGTGGGGTTCCTGGTGGCCTCCGTGCTGGTCACGCTGGTGACGCAGAACGTCAGCTTCCACGACTACAACGCCATGGTGAAGCCGGGCCTGGTGGCACCGATCACCGCGCTGCGCACCTGGGCGTTCACCTTCTGCTTCCTCAGCATCGGGCTGACCACGCGGCTGCGCGAGCTGGCGCCGGCCGGCGGGCGGCCGTTCGTGGCGTTCACGGCGGGCGTCGCGGTCAACGTGGTGCTGGGCTTCGTGATGTCGGTGCTGGTGTTCGGCGACTACTGGGCGGGGCTGACGCATTGACCCGCGCCCTGCCGGCCCCGGAGGTCGCCTGCGGCCGCTGCGTGCGGTTCGACGGGCGGCCGCACGCGATCGAGGCGGCGTTCCCCGGCCTCGCCAGCATGGGGTCCGGCAGCGCCTCGGTGCGGGCGCAGGACGGGCTGTGCGCGCTGCACGGGCGCTACCTGCCGGCGAGCGCCTTCTGCGCGGAGTTCGAGGCAGGGCAGGGCCAGGCCGCGCCCTGATCCTCCTCCGCGTCGGAACCCCATCCGGCCCGTGTGGCGGTCCATCCCCGCGAGCGGCAGCAGGCCACCGCAAGGCACGAACGGGAGCGGGCCCTGCAGTCGCCATGCCCGTGGTTGCCGTGGTCGGCTGCCCCCCTCGTGGGCTGCCTCCGCGATATCCCGCCTGCCAGCATTGGCGGAGCGAAGTCTCAGGCAGCGCGTGTCCCTGCCACAGCGTCCCATTTCGGCCACGAGCCGAGGTTTTTACACGCCCGCCCCGGATGCCCCGTCTTGTTGCGCAGTCACAACTATGTTTCACGTGAAACATGGTTGCGGTGCCGATCCGAAACCGCCCGCCCGGGGAACGCCGGGGTGGGCCGCGACCTGGCAGGCAAGGCCGGGCTCTGCCCGGACCCGCCAGGGGCGAGCCGCCCCTGGACCGGCATCCGGAAGAAGAATCCTCGTCGAGGTTTCCAAGGGCGAGCCTTTGGCGGAGTCCAGAGGCAGAGCCTCTGGCCTTGCCTGCCTACGCCGGCACCGGCGTCACCAGCCCGTGCCCCGCGAACCACGACCGCACGTTCTCGGCCACCAGCGCCGCCATCCGCCCGCGCGTGTGGTGGGTCGCCGACCCCACGTGCGGGATCACCACCACGTTCGGCAGCGCCAGCAGCTCCGGGCGGATGCGCGGCTCGTCGGCGAACACGTCGAGCCCCGCCGCGTGCAGGGCGCCCGACTGCAGCGCCGCGATCAGCGCGTCCTCGTCCATGACCGAGCCGCGTGCCACGTTCACCACCACGCCGTCCGGGCCGAGGGCCGCGAGCACCTCGGCGTTGATCAGGTGGCGCGTGGCAGGACCGCCCGGCACGATCGCGACCAGCGTGTCCACCGCCTCCGCCAGCCCGAGCAGCGTCGGGTGGTACGGCAGCGACACGCCCTCGGCCGGGCGGCGCGCGTGGTAGGCGACGGGGACGTCGAAGGCCGCGATGCGGCGCGCGATTGCCTGGCCGATGCGGCCCATGCCGAGCAGCCCGACCGTGCGGCCTCGCAGGGTGCCGGACAGCGGGAAGGCGCCCCGCTCCCAGTGGCCGCCGCGGACGTGGCGGTCGGCCTGCGGCAGCTGGCGGATGGTGGCCAGGAGCAGGCCGACGGCCAGGTCGGCGACCTCGTCGTTGAGCACGTCTGGGGTGTTGGACACCGCCACGCCGCGTGCCGCCGCCGCCACCACGTCGACGGAGTCGTAGCCGACGCCGAAGTTGGCGACCATTTCCAGCGCCGGCAGTTGGTCCAGCAGGGCGGCGTCGACGGGCACGGAGCCGCGCGTCATCACGCCGCGGATGTCCGCGCCATGCGCCGCGAGGATCCCGGGCAGCGGGCGCACGGGGGCGGCGTGCACCACGAAGCCGTCCGCCTCCAGCGACTGCGTGATGCCCGGGCCCATCTCGCCCAGGCTCAGGATCGACACACCCTGCTCGGCCATCCGCGACACTCCATTCCGACTGCGCGGGTCTAGCCGAGAGGAACGGGGGAAGGCCAGCGCCTCCCCTGTCCTTTGTCAGGCCGGTCCAGGGGCGGCTCGCCCGTGGCGGAGTTTGAGGCAGAGCCTCAAGCTTCCTTGCTGTGCCCGTACAGCTCGGCCTCGCTGACGAGCGCCGGCGCCACCTCCACCGTCTCCCCGCCGCGCATCGCCTGGTAGAAGCACGAGCGGTGCCCGGTGTGGCAGGCGACGCCGTCCTGGTCGACCAGCAGCAGCAGGGCGTCGCCGTCGCAGTCCAGGCGCAGCTCGACCAGGCGCTGCACCTGCCCGGAGGTCTCGCCCTTGCGCCACAGCGCGGCGCGGCTGCGGCTCCAGTAGCAGACGCGGCCGGTGCGCAGCGTCTCCGCGACGGATTCGGCGTTCATCCAGGCGAGCATCAGCACCTCGCCGGTGTCGTGCTGCTGCGCGATGGCGGGGATCAGGCCGGCGGCGTCGTAGCGGAGGTCCATGGGGCGGGTCCGGGGAGGAAGGTTGAGGCTCTGCCTCAAACTCCGCCAAAGGCTCGCCTTTGGAAACCGCGACTCGAGGAAAGCTAGTCCGTTCCCATCCGGGCCAGGCCGGCGGCGAGGTCGGCGATCAGGTCGTCGGTGTCCTCGAGGCCCACGTGGATGCGGATCGCCGGGCCGCCGAGGCCGCCGCCCTCCACCGTGCGGGTCAGCGTGCCGCTGGTCGGCAGCACCAGGCTCTCGAAGCCGCCCCAGGACGCGCCGATGCCGAACAGCTCCAGCCCGTCCAGCAGCGCGTTCACCGCGGACTGCGAGAGGCGCGGCTGGAACACCACGCCGAACAGAGAGGAGGCGCCGGTGAAGTCGCGCTTCCAGAGCGCGTGGCCGGGCGCGCCCTCCAGCCCGGGGTGCAGCACCCGCAGCACCTGCGGCTGCGCGGCCAGCCACGACGCGACGCGCAGGCCGGCGGCGTGCTGGTGGGCGAGCCGCACCGCCATCGTGCGGGCGCCGCGCAGGGCGAGCCAGCAGTCGTCCGGGCTGGCGTACTGGCCCAGCTCCAGCGACGCGGTGCGCACCCGCTCCCAGGTCGCGGGGTCGTTGGTCACGATGGCGCCGAGCAGCAGGTCGGAGTGGCCGGCCACGTACTTGGTCAGCGCCTGGATCGACACGTCCACGCCGTGGCGGAACGGCTGGAAATGGTGGATGCCCCAGGTGTTGTCGAGCATCACGCACACGCCGTGCGCCCGCGCCACCGCGGCCAGCGCCGGGACGTCCTGCACCTCGAAGGTGTGGCTGCCGGGGCTCTCCAGGAACAGCACCCGCGTGTTCGGGCGCAGCAGCCCGGCCAGCGCGTCGGCGTCGGCCAGGGGGTCGTAGTAGGTGGTCTCCACGCCGAGGCGGCGCAGCATGCCGTCGCAGAACACCCGGCTCGGCGCGTAGACGCTGTCGGGCATCAGCAGGTGGTCGCCGGCGTCGAGGAAGCCCAGCAGCGCCGTTGTCACCGCGGCGAGGCCGGAGGAGACGACCTGGCAGCGCGTGCCGCCCTCGATGCCGGCGACCACGTCCTCCAGCGCGTGGTGCGTGGCGTTGCCCATCACGCCGTACACGAGCGCCTGCTCCAGGCCGCGGCGGCCGGCCTCGCGGCGCGCGGCCAGGTTGGGCTGCAGCACGGTGGAGCCGCGGTGCACCGGCATGTTCACCAGGCCGGCCACCCGCGAGCCGGGCCGCCCGTCGTGCGTCAGCCGCGTCGCGAACCCGCGGCGCCTCGCGTCCGGCTCGTCCGTCATGCGCCTTCCCCCAGTTCCTTCGGCGTGTCCGCGCGCTGCGCCCACTCCGTCCACGACCCGTCGTA
This sequence comes from uncultured Acetobacteraceae bacterium, assembly GCA_964236315.1. GTDB lineage: Bacteria > Pseudomonadota > Alphaproteobacteria > Acetobacterales > Acetobacteraceae > CAXSEF01. The sequence goes on from CAXSER010000123.1 coordinate 5,172, forward strand.
CAGCGCGCCCGGCGGCAGCCCGGCCACCACCAGCGCCAGGCTGATCACCGCGGCCGTCACCCCGGTGCCGCAGCTCGTCACCACAGGGCGGCTGCCGTCCGCGCCGGCCGCCGCCAGCCGGGCGCGCAGGGCGTCGGGGGGCAGCATGGTGCCGTCGGGCGAGAGGAGGTCGGAGTACGGCAGGCTGGCGGCGCCGGGGATGTGGCCGCCCGCCATGCCGGCGCGGGGCTCTGGCGCCGCGCCCGTGAAGCGGCCGGCGGAGCGCGCGTCGAGCACCAGCGCCTCGCGGCTCGCCAGGTTGTCGAGCATGTCGCCGACCCCGCGCAGCAGGCCGGCGCGCAGGGTCGGCGTCAGGTGGCCCGGGGCAGGCTCGGGGGCGGGGCCGTGCTCGGTCGCGCGGCCCTCGGCACGCCATTTCGGCAGGCCACCGTCGAGCACCGCCGCCGAGTCGTGGCCGAACAGGCGCATCAGCCACCAGCCGCGCGCCGCCGAGAACAGGCCCTTGGCGTCGTAGAACACCACGCGGCTGTCGTCGGAGATCCCCAGCGCGCCGGCGAGGCGGGCGAAGCGGCCGGCGGAGGGCACCATGTGCGGCAGGGCCGTCTCGTCGTCGGCGATCGCCTCGATGTCGAAGAAGCGGGCGCCGGGCAGGCGGGCGGCGGCGAACTCGGCGCGGGCGTCGCGGCCCTCGGTCGGCAGGAAGAAGCTCGCGTCGAGCACCACCAGGCCGGGGGTGCCGATGCGCCCGGCCAGCCAGGCCGTCGAGACCAGCGGCGGCATGGGGTCCGCCGCGCGCCTCGTGTCGTGCCCGCTCATGCGGCGCTCCCCCATTCGCGACGCAGCCGGTCGCGGTTCGCCGCCAGCCAGAGCAGGGCGATCGTGGCCACCGAGTTCGGGTATCGCCCCGCCAGGGCGCGCTCGATCGCGGTGCCGGCGGGGAGCAGGCGCACCCGAAGGTCCTCCTGCTCGCTCGCCAGGCCGCCGGTGCCGATGATGCCGTCCGGGCCCGGCTCCGGCGCGCTCACGCGGCCGGCGAAGATCGCGCAACGCTCGTCGCAGCCGCCAGGGCTGAGCAGGAAGTCGCCGACCGGCTGCAGGTCGGTGACCCCCAGGTGCATCTCCTCCTGCGACTCGCGCAGGATCGTGGCCTGCGGGGTCTCGTCGCCCTCGCACATGCCGGCGGGGATCTCGACCATCACCGGGTCGAAGCCGGCGGCGAACGCGCTCACCCGGAACTGCTCGATCAGGACCACGGCGTCGCGCACCGGGTCGTACGGCAGCACCGCCGCCGCACGGCCGCGGCGCCACAGCTCCCACTCGCGGGTCGGCTGGCGGGTGCCGTCGAAGCGGGTGTTGCGGAAGCGCACGAGCTGCAGGGTGAAGCGGCCCTGCCACACGGCACGCACGTCCTCGACCTCGACATCGCCACGGCTGACCAGGGGGATCGGCTTGCTCATGCGGCAAGACTAGGCATGCTGCACCGCGGCGTCGACAGGCAGGGAAGGCAAGGTCGAGGCCCTGCCTCGAACTCCGCCAGGGCGAGCCGCCCTGGACCGGCCTCCCTGGGTCGAGCATGTCCAGGGGCGGCTCCCCCCAGGGGCGGCTCCCCCCAGGGGCCTTTCAGACGATCCAGGGGGATCGTCGGAAGCCTTGGCCGCTCCGCCTGGCGGGTCCGGGCAACGCCCGGCCTTGCCCGCCCGGGCTAGGCGGCGAGCCGCTCGCCGGGCGCTGCCCGTGCCTCCAGGGCGTCGAGGCAGTGCTCCGCCTCGTCGAGCCGGCCCTGCGCCAGCGCCGAGAGCGCGCGCAGCGCCATCGCCAGCCGCTGCCGCTCCGGCGTCGGGAACTCGGGGATCGCGAGGCTGCTGCGCTGTGCGTCTGTCATGGCCAGGGTTCCCGTTCTGCGAATGCTGGTGGACGCAGCATCGCCGTGGCGCCTGAATCATTCCTTAAGGAAATGCGTCTTCCGGGAGGCGGGGTTCCGGCGCGCCCGCGTCAGTCGGGGTCGAGGCTCCACTGCAGCGGCGGCGTGCGCAGCAGCGGGATCCGGCCCGCGGCCACCACGCCGTCGCGCCAGGTCAGCGGCAGCCCGACGCCGTGCGTGCCGCCGGCGTCGGGCTGCGCCATGAGGCCGAGCACGGCGTGCGCCACCCTGGCGGTGCCGGGACGGATCGTGCCGGAGGCGGCCAGGGCGTCGAGCGCCGCGTCGTAGCCGGACAGGCGCAGCGTGGCGGTGGCGGCAGGCTGCAGCGCGCCGTCGAGGGTCAGGGTGGCGGTGCCGCTGGCGGCCAGGGCGCCCCAGCGGGCGTCGAGGCGCTGCACGAGGATGCGGCCGCCGCCGTCGCGCCAGGCGGCGGCGGTG
>CAXSER010000124.1:0-7528 GCA_964236315.1 uncultured Acetobacteraceae bacterium
CGGCGGCGCAGGCCGATGGTCATGGAGACCAGGGTGCGCGGGAACAGCGCGACGAGCACGACGTGGACCGCGAGGAAGGCGACCATCAGGCTCATCAGGACGAAGTGGATCACGCGCGCCGTCGGGTAGCCGCCGAGCAGCGCGGTCAGCCAGGAGAGCTGCACCGGCTTCCAGATGGCCAGGCCGGAGACGACCATCAGCACGCCGAGCGCCATGGCGCCGACGTAGAGCAGGCGCTGCACGGCGTTGTAGTGGCCGAGCGTGTGGACCAGGCGGAAACGCAGGGCCGCGACCAGGTCGCGGGCGACGACGCGGGGGCCGATGGGGAGCATGTCGCGGCGGAAGTGGCCGCTGGCCAGGCCGTAGGCGAGGTAGCACAGGCCGTCGAACGCGAGCAGCCACATGGCGGACAGGTGCCAGGCGATGGCGCCGCCGAGCCAGCCGCCGAGCGTCATCCAGCGCGGGAAGGAGAAGGGCAGGATCGGCGAGGCGTCGTAGATCTGCCAGCCGCTGAGGATCATGCAGATGATGGCGTAGGCGCCGATCCAGTGCATGATGCGCACCGCCACGGGGTGCGCCGTGCGGGGCGCCGCGTGGGACATCGCCGGGGCGTGCCTGATTTCTGCCATCGCGTGTGCAATCCCGTGCCGCTGTGCCGCGTCATATAGGGCGCGGCGCAGCTGTGCCGCCATACCGGAGTGAGAGATCGATGACACGCCTTCCAGGTCTTGCCTTGTTCGCGACCACCGCGCTGAGCCTCGCCGCCACGGCGGTCCAGGCGGCGCCGGAACACCACAGGGTGCGCGGCACCGTCGTCTCCGTCAGTCCGACCACGCTCGTCGTGCACCCGGCCACCGGCAGCGACGTCTCCGTCGCGATCGGCGCGGACACCAAGTACGCCACCGTGGTCAAGTCGGACCTCTCGAAGGTCGACAAGGACAGCTACATCGGCACCGCGACCAAGACGGTCGGCGAGCAGCTGGTGGCGCTGGAGGTGGTGATCTTCCCGGCGGCGATGCGCGGCGCGGGCGACGGGCACTACGACTGGGACAGCATCGGCGACACCACGACGGGCGGCCACGCCACGGCGTCCTCGATGACCAACGGCAACGTCGAGGCGGCCGCGCCGGCCGGCGGCGCGAAGACGGTCAGCTCGGCGATGACCAACGGCAACGTCGACACCGCGACCGACAAGTCCGGCGCCAAGCAGATCGTCGTCTCGTACAAGGGCGGCAAGCAGACCATCGTCGTGCCGCCGACGGCGCCGATCGTGATGTTCCAGCCCGGCGACATGTCGATCGTCAAGACCGGCGAGACGGTGTTCGTCAACGGCACCGAGGATGCGGGCAAGGTCACCGGCGGCTTCGTGGCCGTCGGCAGCAACGGCGTCGTGCCGCCGATGTGACGAGGGGGCGGGGCGGGCCCTCGGGCCTCGCCCCGCCGTGCGTGGCGCGGCGCCGCGGGGCGCCGCGCGGGCTGCGGGGAGGGCGAGAGGATGCCGCTTGACGACACCGGGGGCGGGCGCGAGCCGTCGCTCAACGTGTACGGGAGGCCGCTGCGGGAGTGCTCGGTCGATCCGCTGACCGGGTTCCACCGCAACGGATGCTGCAGCACCGGGCCGGACGACCGGGGCAGCCACACCGTCTGCGCGGTGGTGACGGCGGAGTTCCTCGCGTTCAGCCGCGCGCGGGGCAACGACCTGTCCACCCCGCACGAGGCCTTCGGGTTCCCGGGGCTCAAGCCCGGCGACCAGTGGTGCCTGTGCGCGCCGCGGTGGCAGGAGGCGCTCGACGCAGGGTGCGCGCCGCAGGTCGTGCTGGAGGCGACGCACCGCGCGGCGCTGCTGTACAGCACGCTGGCGGACCTGGAGGCGCACTCGGCTCCGGCGGACTGAGCCGGGGACGTTCCAGGCGAAGGAAGCAGTTCTTTTTTGAAAGAAAGAACCAAAGAACTTTGCCCATAAGAGCCCGGGGGCGCCGGAGCGGTGATTTTCTTATAGGCAAAGTCTTTTTGCTTCTTTTTCTTCAGAAAAAGAAGGGTCTTGCCTTCTTCCCGGGTCAGGCCGGGTTGCGCTCGGCCCAGGCGAGGGCGGGCGTGAGGTCGATGCCGGCCTCGCGGCCCTGGGCGAGCAGGGTGTCGGGGGCGATGCGGCCGGAGCGGGCCGCATCGATCGCCCAGACGAGGGCGGAGCGGGTGCCGCTGCGGCAGTAGGCGTGCACCGGGCCGTCGGCGGCGGCCATGGCCTCGGAGAAGCGGGCGACGTCGGCCGGCGAGAGGGCGGGCAGGACGATGGGCACGTGGCGGAACTCCATGCCGTGCTCGGCGGCGAGGCGGGCGGCCTCGGCGGCGGGAAGCTGGCCGGGGTCCTCGTTGTCGGGGCGGTTGCAGACCACCATGCGCACGCCGCTGGCGGCCAGGGCGGCGAAGTCGGCGGGGGCGACCTGGCCGGAGACGGTGATCGCGGGGTCGAGGGGGACGGGGTGCATCCTGGGTCTCCGCTGCTGGTGCGCGCCGCGCGGGGGGCGCCGTGGGCCAGGTGTCCGCTCGCGCGTGGGCGTGGCGCCATCCTATCGCGCGGCGTGGCGGCGGTGGCAATGCGGGCCGGGGCGGAGGGCTGGAGGCTGTCGTGGATCCGGCAGCGCCCTGCCGGTTCGACGGGAAGGCAAGGCTCTTCTTTTTCTGAAGAAAAAGAAGCAAAAAGACTTTGCCCATGAGATCACGGCCCCTCGGCCGGCTCCGGGTTCTCGTGGGCAAGGTTCTTTGGTTCTTTCTTTCAAGAAAGAACGTGCTTTCTTTCTGTCGGAGCGCATGGAGCCAGGGCGGGCTCTAGGCGGCGCTGCGGGTGGCGCGCAGGGCCTCGAGCGAGGCGAGCAGGGCCTGCGCCCAGGCCTGGTAGCGGCTGCCGCGTTCCGCGGCGATGGCGGCGATGCGTTCGGCGGCGGAGATGGCCCAGGGGTCGAGCTGCAGCAGCTCGGCGTAGGCGTCCATCGCCGGCTCGGCCTCGTCGAGCATCTCGTGGCACTGGCCGAGGTTGAACAGCGCGATCTCGCTGGCGGGCGGGCCGAGGCGGTGGGCCTCGCGGTAGACGCGGGCCGCGTCGGCGTAGCGCTCCAGGCCGAGCAGGGACTCGCCCAGGTGCAGCCAGGCGCGGGCGTCCAGCGGCGCGGCCGCGACCAGCAGGCGGGCGCGCCGCTCGACCAGCACGGGGTCGCCGAGGACCTGCGCCTCGCGCACCCGGCTCTCCAGCACCGGCCAGAGGATCTCGGCGGCGACGTGGCGCTCGGCCTCGGTGGCCGGGGCGAGGCCGCGGGCGAGCGCCTCGGCGCGGTCCATGTCGTCGACCATGCCGCGCAGGTCGCCGTTCAGCATCGGCAGGAAGGCGCGGACACGGTGGAAGCGGCTGAGGAGCTGGCCGGCCTCGAACTCCGGCAGGCGGGCGGCGGCGCGCTCCACCAGGCGGTGGTGGGTCCGCACCGCGCCGGCGGCGAGGGCCGCGTCGGGGCGGAACTTCGCGTGGCAGAGCAGCAGGTGGTAGCTCGCCGTGGCGGCGGCGGGCGAGCCCTCGGGGAGCGAGGGCAGCAGCGCCGCGAACAGCCTGGCGAAGGCGTTCTCGCCGTCGTGCAGGGCGAGGCTCGCCGACGCGAGGGCGTTCGTGACCAGCAGGGCGGCGCGCGTGTCGGCGTGGCCGTCCGGCGCCGGCTGGCGCGCCATCGTGTCGACGAGGCCGTGGAAGCACAGCCGGTGCAGCAGCCACGCGAGCCGCTCGCGGGCGTCGAGCGGCATCGTCGCGTGCCGGGCCACGGCGTCGCACAGCGTCGCCCAGCGCTCGCTTCGCCGGTCGGCGGGCACCTCGTCCGGCGCGGCGCGGGCCACCACGACGTCGGCGGAGGCGGCGGCGAGCGCGATCCTGGCGCGGTGGACGGTGGGCACCAGGCTGTTGAAGCGGGGCAGGGGCTCGTCGCCGGCGAAGCTGCGCCAGGCGAGCTCGATGCCCCAGGGGATGATGCTGCCCGGCTCCGGCGGGGGGGCCAGGTCGATCCAGCCCCGGTTCAGCCAGGCGCGGAAGGGCAGCGGCGCGGGCGGCCTGCGGGACACGCCGGGCCGCCCGCCTGCCCCTACCACATGACCGGCAGGAGGGAGGACGGCTTCAGCGTCTCGAGGCGCACGATGCTCTTCTTCACGGCAGACCCTTTCCGGTTGCAGGGCTGTCCTGGACACAGCCCTGGAGTCGCGTCCTGCGACCGTGCGAACGCTATGCGTGTGATGTCGGCGAAGGCAACAGGAACCTGCGATGGGCCGCCTTCCGTGTCGCACCCCGCGGCGGGCGCGGCTTCGCCGGCCGGCGCCAGGGAGGCGTGGCCGCGGCGTTGACCGGGCCATGGGCGCGCGATATCCCCGGGGATTCACCCGGCAGGAGAGGCGGCGATGGCGCTGGACACGGCGGACGAGGCTGGAGCGGACGAGGTCGGGCTCGACGAGGAGCTGAAGGGGTCGGCGCCGGCGGTGGGCGGGATCGCGGCCGACCGGCTGCGCTCGATCATCGAGCGGGTGGAGCGGCTGGAGGAGGAGAAGAAGGCGCTGTCCTCGGACATCAAGGACATCTTCTCCGAGGCCAAGAGCGCGGGCTTCGACGTCAAGATCATCCGCCAGATCATCCGCCAGCGGAAGCAGGAGCCGGCGGAGATCGAGGAGCAGGAGACGCTGCTCGACGTCTACCGGCGCGCGCTCGGGATGTGAGGCTGCGGCCCGCACGTCCGGGTCGGGCGTCGCGGGATTTCGGACACGGGCGGCCGCGTGGGCCGCGGGCGGGATGCGGGCGCGGCCCGGGCCGCCGGACACAGGAGGGCTGCATGGGCGTCCAGGCGATCTATTCCACGACGGCGACGGCGACCGGCGGGCGCGACGGGCGCGCGGCCTCGCAGGACGGGGCGCTCGACCTCGCGCTGTCCACGCCGCGCGAGATGGGCGGCGGCGGCGGCACGGGGACGAACCCGGAGCAGCTGTTCGCGGCGGGCTATTCCGCGTGCTTCATCGGGGCGATGAAGTTCGTGGCCTCGCAGGGCGGGCCGAAGGTGCCGGCCGACGCCAGCGTGACGGCGACGGTGGGGATCGGGCCGCGCTCGGAGGGCGGGTTCGGCATCACCGTGGCGCTCAAGGTCGCGCTGCCGGGGATGGCGCGCGAGGAGGCGGAGGCGCTGCTGCAGAAGGCGGACGCGACCTGCCCCTACTCCAACGCGTTGCGCGGCAACGTCGACGTGGCGCTCAGCCTGGCCTGAGCGCGCGACGCGGGGTCCGGGCGCGCGGCGTCCGGGCTGGCGTATCCGGGGGCGGGCAGGGGCCCGCCGCCCTTGCCGGCGCGCGGTGGCGTCGGCCGTGACGATGGAGGCCGCGTGGCCCAGACCCTGCGACTGTTCACCTCGCCGTCGGCGTTCCCCAACCCGCAGCGGCTGCGGCTGCTGATCCACGAGAAGGGGGTCGCGGCGCACGTCGAGGAGGTCGTGTACGACATGGCGCCGGGGGGAGAGCAGCGCGGCTGGCGCGGGCTCAAGCGCAACCCGTGGGGGGAGACGCCGACGCTGGAGCTGGCGGACGGGAGCTTCCTGTCCGAGACGGTGGCGATCGGACGCTACCTCGACCTCAGCCTGCCGGGGCGGCGGATCATGGGCGAGACGGCGCTGGAGCAGGCGCAGGACACGATGTGGGACGCGCGCATCTGGGTGCAGGTGCTGTACCGCATCACCACGATGTTCCACGTCCTGCACCAGGGTCTCGGGCCGAAGCTGGAGCTGACGGAGAACCGGGCGTGGGGGGAGCACTGCCGCAAGGAGGCGCTGGCGCACGCGGGGCTCGTGGACCGGCACCTGTCGGACGGGCGGGCGTGGCTGCTGGGGGGCGAGCGGCCGACGTTCGCGGACATGACGCTGTGCACGGCCGTCGCGTTCTCGAAGTTCGGGCCGAACCGGACGCCGCTGGACGAGCGGTTCGAGTTCGTCGACCGGTTCTGGAAGCGGTGGCAGGAGCAGGACAGCTTCCGCTCGGCCTACGCGGACGGGGGCGGGATCGAGGAGCTGGCGCACCTCAGGAAGTAGGGCCGGGCTCTGCCCGGACCCGCCACCGGAGGAAGCCGCCCCTGGACCGGCCTCTTTCGAGCGCAGGTCCAGGGGCGCTGCCCCTGGCGGGTCCAGGGCAGGGCCCTGGCCTTTCTTCCTAGCGGCCGTTGTGGATCTCGGCGGCGACGATCGCGGACATGGTGTGCAGCAGGGCGGCCAGCGCCATCAGCATCAGGCCGTCGACGATCATCCCCATCGGCGACAGCGACATCCCGGCCAGGTGCAGGGTCTGCGGCACGTGGGCCAGGGCGTCGTCGGCGACGGCGCGGGCCTGGGGGTCCAGCGGGACCAGCGTGGCGAGGCGGGGGAGCGCCCACCAGCCGAGGCCGCAGACCAGGGTCAGGGGGGCGACGACCTCGAGCACCTGGCCGACGAAGCCGAGCGCCCAGTGGGTGACGCCCCAGGCCGCGGTGCGCAGGCCGCGGGCGAACACGCCGGGGACCTCGCGGCGGAGGTGGTCGGTGACGTCGACGGTCATGGGCGGGGGTCCTCGTCGGGCACGGCGGCGGGGCGGGGGGTCACACCACCTCGCTGGGGCGCAGGGTGCAGGCGGCGGCGCCGCGGGTGGTCTCGACCTGGAAGGTGCAGTGGCCGATGCCGAAGCGCTCGCGCACGCCGTCGCAGGCGGCGCGGATCAGCTGGTCGGGCTCGGTGGGGGCGGCGTCGGCGCGCACGAGGTGGGCGGTGAGCGCGGTGGTCGAGGTGCTCAGGCCCCAGATGTGGAGGTCGTGGACCTCGGACACGCCGGGCAGGGTGCGCAGGAAGGCGTCGACCTGGGCGGGGGCGAGGCCGGCGGGCACGGCGTCCATGGCGAGCGACAGGCTCTCGCGCAGCAGGCCCCAGGTGCTCCAGGCGATCACGGCGACGATGGCGAGGCTCGCGAGCGGGTCGAGCCAGGTGGCGCCGGTGAGCAGGATCAGGCCGGCGGCGAGCACCACGCCGGCGGAGACCGCGGCGTCGCCGGCCATGTGCAGGAAGGCGCCGCGGATGTTGAGGTCGTCGTGCCGGCCGCGCATGAACATCAGGGCGGTGGCGCCGTTGATCGCGATGCCGAGCGCGGCGACGCGCATCACGGTGGCGCCGGCGACGGCCTCGGGGTGGGCCAGGTGGCGCAGGGCCTCGACGCCGATGGCGCCGATTCCGACGAGGAGCACCACGGCGTTGGCCAGCGAGGCGAGGATGGTGCCGCGGCCCCAGCCGTAGGTGCGGCGCGCCGACGGGGCGCGTCTCGCCAGGACGACGGCGACCCAGGCGAGGACGAGGCCGAGCACGTCGCCGAGGTTGTGCACGGCGTCGGCCAGCAGGGCGACGGAGTGGGCGGCGAGGCCGAAGCCGACCTGGACGGCGACGAAGCCGGCGTTCAGCGCGGTGCCGATGGCGAAGGCGGCGTCGAAGCGGGCGGGGGCGTGGGAGTGGCC
>CAXSER010000125.1:0-7524 GCA_964236315.1 uncultured Acetobacteraceae bacterium
GTCTTGCGCTTGGAGCCGCCGAGCACCTTGATGCACTGGACACGACGGGCGCCGGAGTTGTCGGCGACGTCGAGGTTGGATTCGACCTGGATCATCTACGTGTCCCCTCAGCCCTGCGGCTGGTCGGCGTGGCCGCCGTGCTCGGCGATCACGGCGACGGCCTCCGGCGGCACCGCCACGTCCAGGCCGGCGGCCTGGTCGGTGGCGATGGCGTCGGCAGCCGCCTCGAGGACCTCGGCGTCAAGCCCGCCGAGGACGGCGCCGTTGCGCTGCACCACGGTCCAGGTCTTGCGCTTGGAGATCGGCGCGCACTCGACGATGCGCACAAGATCGCCCTCGCGGCACTCGTTGTGCTCGTCGTGCGCCGCGTACTTCTTGGAGCGGCGGATGAACTTCTTGTAGAGCGGGTGCATGATGCGGCGGGACACCAGGACGGTGATGGTCTTCTCCATCTTGTCGCTGGTCACCCGCCCGGTCAGGACGCGTCTCGGCATGACGCCTCTCCCTTCAGGACTTGACCGCAGCAGGACGAGCCTGCTGGGTCTGGATGGTCTTCAGCCTGGCGATGTCGCGGCGCACGATGCGCGCGCGGCCCTGGCCTTCCTGCTGCCCCGTCGCGCGCTGGAACCGCAGGTTGAACTGCTCGCGCCTAAGGTCGAGCAGCATGGTGTCGAGCTCGTCGGGCGTCTTGGCCCGGATGTCGGACGGCTTGGTCATCTCATGCGTCTCCGATGCGGGTGACGAACTTCACCTTGATCGGCAGCTTGGCAGCGCCGAGTTGCAGCGCCTCGCGGGCCAGCTCCGGCGAGACGCCGTCGATCTCGAACATCATGCGGCCCGGCTTGACGCGCGCCACCCAGAACTCGGGCGAGCCCTTGCCGGAGCCCATGCGGACCTCGGCCGGCTTCGTCGACACCGGGACGTCCGGGAAGATGCGGATCCACACGCGGCCGGCGCGCTTCATCGCACGGGTGATGGCACGGCGCGCGGCCTCGATCTGGCGCGCGGTCACGCGCTCCGGCTCCAGGGCCTTGAGGCCGTAGGTGCCGAAGTTGAGCGTGGTGCCGCCCTTGGCGAGGCCGTGGATGCGGCCCTTGTGGGCCTTGCGGAACTTGGTCCGCTTGGGGGAGAGCATGTCTTCGTATCCCTAGCGCTGCGGCGCCTGTTCGGCGGCCCGGCGGTCCTGCGCGGTCGGATCATTGGTCATGATCTCGCCCTTGAAGATCCACACCTTGACGCCGCACGTGCCGTACGTGGTCTTGGCCGTCGCCACGCCGTAGTCGATGTCCGCGCGCAGCGTGTGCAGCGGCACCCGGCCCTCGCGATACCACTCGGTGCGCGCGATCTCGGCGCCGCCGAGGCGGCCGCCGCAGTTGATGCGGATGCCCTGCGCGCCGAGGCGCATGGCGGACTGCACGGCGCGCTTCATCGCGCGGCGGAAGGCGACGCGGCGCTCGAGCTGCTGGGCGATGTTCTCGGCGACCAGCGTCGCGTCGATTTCCGGCTTGCGGATCTCGACGATGTTGAGCTGCACCTCGGCCTTTGCCATCTTCGCAAGGTCCTTGCGCAGCACCTCGATGTCCTGGCCCTTCTTGCCGATCACCACGCCGGGACGCGCCGCGTAGATCGTCACGCGCGGCTTCTTCGCCGGACGCTCGATCACCACGCGCGAGACCCCTGCCCCGGACAGCTTCTTGCGCAGGTGGGCGCGCAGCTTGATGTCCTCGTGCAGCAGCCGGGCGTAGTCGGTGCCGGCGTACCAGCGGCTGTCCCAGGTGCGGTTGATGCCGAGCCGCAGCCCGATCGGATTGACCTTGTGACCCATGGTTCAGGCCGCCTTCTGCTCTGTGCCGCTCGGCGCGGGCGTGCCGCGCGGGGCGCGGGGGGCCTCCTCGACGGCGGCGCGCTCGGCGACGACGATCTTGAGGTGGCTGAACCACTTCTCGATTCGCGACGCGCGGCCGCGGCCGCGCGCCTGGAAGCGGCGCATGACGATCGACTTGCCGACCTCGGCGCGCGACACGACGAGCTGGTCGACGTCGAGCTGGTGGTTGTTCTCGGCGTTGGCGATGGCGCTCTCCAGGACCTTCTTCACCTGCTGCGCGATGCGCCGCTTGGAGAAGGTCAGGGTGGCGACCGCCTGGTTCGCCGGCTGGTTGCGGATCAGGCCGGCGACCAAGTTCAGCTTGCGCGGCGAGATGCGCATGTTGCTGAGCACGGCCTGCGCCTCGGTCTCGTTCAGCTTGCGGGGAGTCTTCGGCTTGCTCATGTCAGCCCCGCTTGGCCTTCTTGTCGGCCGTGTGCCCGGTGAAGGTGCGCGTCGGCGAGAACTCGCCGAACTTGTGGCCGACCATGTTCTCGTTGACCTGCACCGGCAGGAACTTGTGGCCGTTGTAGACCCCGAAGGTGAGGCCCACGAACTGCGGCAGGATCGTGCTGCGGCGCGACCAGATCTTGATGATCTCGCTGCGGCCCGAGGCCCTCGAGTTCTCTGCCTTGTTGAGGAGGTAGCCGTCGACGAACGGGCCCTTCCAGACGGAACGTGCCATCCTACTTGCCCTTGTTGCGGCGACGGATGATCAGGCTGTCCGTGCGCTTGTTGGTCCGAGTCTTGTAGCCCTTGGTCGGCTTGCCCCACGGGGTGACCGGGTGGCGGCCGCCCGAGGTGCGGCCCTCGCCGCCGCCGTGCGGATGGTCGACCGGGTTCATCACCACGCCGCGGTTGTGCGGGCGCCGGCCCATCCAGCGCGCGCGGCCGGCCTTGCCGAAATGCTGGTTCATGTTGTCGGCGTTGCTGACCGCGCCGACGGTGGCCATGCACTCCGCGCGCACCACGCGAAGCTCGCCGGACTGCAGCTTGATCTGCGCGTAGCCGGCGTCCTTGCCGACCAGCTGCGCGTAGGTGCCGGCCGCGCGCGCGACCTTGCCGCCCGCGCCCTGCTTCAGCTCGATGTTGTGCACGATCGTGCCGACCGGGATCGTGGCCAGCGGCATCGCGTTGCCCGGCTTGATGTCGACCTTGGGGCCGGAGACGACGCTGTCGCCGGCGCGCAGTCGCTGCGGCGCCAGGATGTAGCTCAGCTCGCCGTCCGAGTACTTGATCAGGGCGATGAACGCGGTGCGGTTGGGGTCGTACTCCAGCCGCTCGACTGTCGCCGCCATGTCGTGCTTGCGGCGCTTGAAGTCGACCATGCGGTAGGTCTGCTTGTGGCCGCCGCCACGGAAGAACGACGTCGTGCGCCCGTGGTTGTTGCGCCCGCCGGTGCGGTGCTTGCCCTCGGTCAGGCCCTTGACGGGCTTGCCCTTCCACAGCTCGGAGCGGTCGATCAGGATCGTGCCGCGAAGCGACGCCGTGATCGGATTGAAATGCCTCAGTGCCATCGCGCTGCCCTCAGGTGAGGCTTGTCGTCAGGTCGATGGTCTGACCTGGGGCAAGCTCCACGTACGCCTTCTTGATGTCGGAACGCTGGCCGGGACGGCCCTTGAAGCGCTTCCGCTTGCCCTTCTGGACCAGCGTGTTGACGTTGGTCACGGTGACGCCGAACAGCGCCTGCACCGCGGCCTTGATCTCCGGCTTGCTGGCCTCCAGCGAGACGCGGAACACCACCTGGTTGCGCTCGGACAGCGCGGTGGCCTTCTCGGTGATCAGCGGTGCGCGGATGATGGTGTACATCGCCTCGCGCGACATGTGCTTCGCGCGGTGCAGCGAGGCTGCGATGCGGTTCATGCCAGGCGCTCCTTCAGGCCCTCGACCGCGGCCGAGGTCACCACCAGCAGGTCGTGCTGCAGGATGTCGTACACGTTGGCGCCCACGCTCGGCAGCACGTCGATGCCGGCGATGTTGCGGCTGGCGCGCAGGAAGCCCGCGTCCACCAAGCGGTCGACCACCAGCACGGAGCGCCAGCCGAGCGTCTTCAGCTTGGCGGCCAGTTCCTTCGTCTTCACGCCGCTGGTCGCGGCGTCGAGGACGACGAGCTTGCCCTCCGCCTGCTTCTGGCTGAGCGCGCTGATCAGGCCGAGGCGGCGCACCTTCTTCGGCAGGTCGTAGCCGTGGTCGCGCACGACCGGGCCGTGGACGCGGCCGCCGGTGCGGAACTGCGGGGCACGCAGCGAGCCCTGGCGGGCGTTGCCGGTGCCCTTCTGCTTGTAGGGCTTCTTCGTGGTGCCGCTGACCTCGCCCATGCCCTTGGTGCGGTGGGTGCCGGCGCGGCGCTTGGCGAGCTGCCAGTGCACGACGCGCGCCATGATGTCGGCGCGCGGCGCGATCGCGAAGATCTCGTCGGGCAGCTCGGCGGTGCCGGCGCTGCCGTTGTCCAGGGTCCGGATGTCGATCTGCATCTCTATGCCTCCGGCTGCGCGTCGGGCGCCTCGGCCGGAGCCTCTGCGTGGGCGGGGGCCGTGGTCAGCAGGCCGGCGGGATAGGGCGCGTCGGCGTGGCGGGCCTTCTTGATCGCGTCGCGCACCTGGACGTAGTCGCCCTTGGCACCGGGGACCGCGCCGTGGACCATGATCAGGCCACGCACGGCGTCGATGCCGGCGACCTCGAGGTTCAGCGTGGTGACGCGCTCGACGCCGAGGTGGCCCGGCATCTTCTTGTTCTTGAAGGTCTTGCCCGGGTCCTGGCGGTTGCCCGTCGAGCCCAGCGAGCGGTGGCTGACCGACACGCCGTGCGAGGCTTCCAGGCCGCGGAAGTTCCAGCGCTTCATGCCGCCGGCGAAGCCCTTGCCCTTGGTGATGCCGCAGACGTCGATCTTCTGGCCGACCACGAAATGCGCGGCGCTCAGCGTGGCGCCGGACTCCAGCACCGCGTCGGGCGAGACGCGGAACTCGACCAGGCGCTGCTTCGGCTCGACCTTGACGCGGGCGAAGTGGCCGCGGTTCGGCTGCGAAACGTTCTTCACCTTGGCCTTGCCGAAGCCGAGCTGCAGCGCGGTGTAGCCGTCGCGCTCCTCGGTGCGGACGTCGACCACCTGGACCTCGTCGAGGTGCAGGACGGTGACCGGCACGTGCGTGCCGTCGTCCTTGAAGATGCGGGTCATGCCCAGCTTCTTCGCGATCAATCCCGTGCGCATGGCGACTGTCTCCCCCATCGCTTCAGAGCTTGATCTCGACGTCGACGCCGGCGGCCAGGTCGAGCTTCATCAGCGCGTCCACGGTCTGCGGCGTCGGCTCGACGATATCCAGCAGGCGGCGGTGCGTGCGGATCTCGAACTGCTCGCGGCTCTTCTTGTCGACATGCGGCGAGCGGTTCACCGTGAAGCGCTCGATGTGCGTCGGCAGCGGGATCGGACCACGGACGCGCGCGCCCGTGCGCTTCGCCGTGTTCACGATCTCCTTCGTGCTGTTGTCCAGCACGCGGTGATCATACGCCTTCAGGCGAATGCGGATGTTCTGGTTGTCCATCGTCACTCAATCCAGTTCGGGTCAGCCCTGGCCTATTCGGTCAGGCCAGGTTCGCGGCCGTGCGGACAGCGTCGCCAAACGATGCGGGCGCCGGAAAGCCCCGGCGCCCGCGCGCGTTCGTCGGGACTCAGGCGGTGATCGAGGCGACCACGCCGGCGCCCACGGTCCGGCCACCCTCGCGGATGGCGAAGCGCAGACCCTCGTCCATCGCGATCGGCGCGATCAGCTCCACGTCCATCGAGACGTTGTCGCCGGGCATCACCATCTCGGTGCCCTCGGGGAGCTGGACGACGCCGGTCACGTCGGTGGTGCGGAAGTAGAACTGCGGGCGGTAGTTGGTGAAGAACGGGGTGTGGCGGCCGCCCTCCTCCTTCGTCAGCACGTAGGCCTCGGCCTTGAACTTCGTGTGCGGCGTGATCGAGCCCGGCTTGGCCAGGACCTGGCCGCGCTCGACGTCCTCGCGCTTCGTGCCGCGCAGCAGGGCGCCGATGTTGTCGCCGGCCTCCCCGCGGTCGAGCAGCTTGCGGAACATCTCGACGCCGGTGACGATGGTCTTCACCGTGTTCTTGATGCCGACGATCTCGACCTCGTCGCCCACGTTGACGATGCCGCGCTCGACACGGCCGGTCACGACGGTGCCGCGGCCGGAGATCGAGAACACGTCCTCGATCGGCATCAGGAACGGACGGTCGATCGCACGCTCGGGCTGCGGGATGTAGGCGTCGACCGCCTCCATCAGCTTCAGGATCGCCTGCTCGCCCAGCTCGGGCTGCTTGTCCTCGAGCGCCATCAGCGCGGAGCCGTGCACGATGGGGATGTCGTCGCCGGGATACTGGTAGGAGGAGAGCAGCTCGCGCACCTCCATCTCCACCAGCTCGAGCAGCTCGGGGTCGTCGACCATGTCGACCTTGTTGAGGAACACCACCAGCGCCGGCACGCCGACCTGGCGGGCGAGCAGGATGTGCTCGCGCGTCTGCGGCATCGGGCCGTCGGCGGCGGACACCACCAGGATCGCGCCGTCCATCTGGGCGGCGCCGGTGATCATGTTCTTCACGTAGTCGGCGTGGCCGGGGCAGTCGACGTGGGCGTAGTGGCGGTTGGCGGTCTCGTACTCCACGTGCGCCGTGGAGATCGTGATGCCGCGCGCGCGCTCCTCGGGCGCCTTGTCGATCTGGTCATACGCCGTGAAGGTGGCGCCGCCGGACTTGGCCAGGATCTTGGTGATCGCGGCCGTCAGCGACGTCTTGCCGTGATCGACGTGGCCGATCGTGCCGATGTTGCAGTGCGGCTTGTTGCGCTGGAATTTAGCCTTACCCATCGTCTTCTCTCCGTCGCCCGAGTGTTTTTACCAGCGGTAGTGGCTGAAGGCCTTGTTCGCCTCGGCCATCCGATGGGTGTCCTCACGCTTCTTCACGGCCGAGCCGCGGTTGTTCACCGCGTCGAACAGCTCGTTGGAAAGACGCTCTTCCATCGTGTGCTCGCCCCGCTTGCGCGAGGCGTCGATCAGCCAGCGGATCGCCAGCGCCTGGCGGCGCTCCGTGCGCACCTCCACCGGCACCTGGTACGTCGCGCCACCGACGCGGCGCGAGCGCACCTCGACGGCGGGCTTCACGTTGTCCAGCGCCTCGTGGAACATCCGCACCGGGTCGGCCGCATTGCCGCCGCGCTTCTTCATCACGTCCAGCGCGCCGTAGACGATGCCCTCGGCGGCGGACTTCTTCCCGTCGTACATCAGCGCATTCATGAAGCGCGTGATGACGATGTCGCCGAACTTGGGGTCCGGCAGGATCTCTCTCTTGGTGGCCTTGCGGCGACGGCTCATCTCCGGGTCCCCTTACTTCGGCCGCTTCGCGCCGTACAGCGAACGGCGCTGCCTGCGCTTCGGCAGGCCCTGCGTGTCGAGCACGCCGCGCAGGATGTGGTAGCGCACGCCGGGCAGATCCTTCACGCGGCCGCCGCGGATCAGCACGACGCTGTGCTCCTGCAGGTTGTGGCCCTCGCCGGGGATGTAGCTCACGACCTCGTAGCCGTTAGTCAGCCGGACCTTGGCGACCTTGCGGAGCGCGGAGTTCGGCTTCTTCGGCGTCGTGGTGTAGACGCGCGTGCAGACGCCGCGCTTCT
>CAXSER010000126.1:0-7457 GCA_964236315.1 uncultured Acetobacteraceae bacterium
GGTTTCCAAAGGCGAGCCTTTGGCGGAGTCCAGAGGCAGAGCCTCTGGCCTTGCTTCCCTACGCCTGCGGCGGCGCCGTGCGGGCGAGGGCAGGAAGGGCGGAGATCGCCTCGAACCACGCCGCAAGTCCCGGCCGCCCCTCGCGCCAAGCGTCGGAGGCGAAGCGCAGGTCGAGGTAGCCGAGCGCGCAGGCGAGCGTCAGCGTGCCGAGGTCGGGGTGGGTGGCGGGTACGTCGGCCTCCAGGTGGTCGAGGCAGCGGGCGAGGATGGCCTTCTGCCGGGCCATGAAGGTCTCGCGGGCGACGTCGGCTGGCTTGCGGCTTTCCAGCAGCCGGTTGACGGCGGCGTCCATCATGCCGTCGCCGAGGGCCTGGAGCCTGAGGGCGCGCCAGCGCAGGGCCCCCTTGGGCGGAAGCATCGGGATGTCCTCGCTGATCTCGTCGAGGTACTCGCAGATCACGGGGCTGTCGTAGAGCGCGAAGCCGTCGTCGGTGACCAGGCAGGGGACGCGCGACAGCGGGTTGTCGGCGACCAGCTCGTCCGGCGAGGCGTGGGCGTTGGTCGGCACCAGGGTGATCCGGGCGTCGAGGCCGTGCATGATCGCGCAGGCCATGACCTTGCGGACGAACGGGCTGGTGGGGGAGTGGTACAGCTTCATCGGAACCGGTCCTTGCGCTGGCGGAGGTCGCCCAGTGTCGCCGCGTCGGGCGCGCGGAGGAAGGGGTTGGCGGCGCGCTCCTCGCCGAGCGTGGAGGGCACGGTGGGCTCTCCGCGCGCGCGCAGGCGGTCGACCTCGGCCGCGCGCGCGACCAGGGCGGCGTTGCCGGGGTCCACGGAGAGGGCGAAGCGGGCGTTGGACTGGGTATACTCGTGGCCGCAGCACACCAGGGTGGCGTCGGGCAGGAAGTCGAAGCGGCGCAGGCTGGCGAACATCTGCGCGGGCGTGCCCTCCAGCAGCCGGCCGCAGCCGAGCGAGAACAGGGTGTCCGCGCACAGCAGCACCGGGCCCTCTGGGAAGAACACGCCGATGTGGCCGACGGTGTGGCCGGGCGTGTCCATCACCACGCCCCGCGCCGTGCCGAGCGGCAGGGTGTCGCCGTCGCGCAGGCGGATGTCGAGGCGAGGCAGGCGGTACTCGTCGGCGGCGGCACCCGCGACCGGGGCGGGGTGGCGGGCGCGGACCTCGTCGGTGGCGGCGGTGTGGTCGGCGTGGTGGTGGGTCAGCAGGATCAGGTCGAGGCGGCCGGCGCGGGCCACGGCGCCAAGGCACGGCCGCGCCTCGGCGGGGTCGACGAGGGCGACGGCGCCACTGGCCTCGTCGCGCAGGAGCCAGGCGTAGTTGTCGGAGAGGAGCGGGATGCGCTCCGCGGTCAGGGTCATCGGGGGCTCCGTGCGGCTCGCATGAAGGGGGCAACGCGCGAGGGCGCGGGGGGATGCGAAGGCCGGGCTCTGCCCGGACCCGCCAGGCGGAGGGAGCCGCCCCTGGACCGGTTTCCTTAAGAGAAGCCAGTCCAGGGCGGCACGCCCTGGCGGAGTTCGAGGCAGGGCCTCGACCTTGCTTCCTTCCACCCGTGCCCCGGCCATGCTACCCGGCGGCCGCGAGCCCCAGGAGAGCCCCATGTCCGAGTTCACGCCGGCCCCCGACGCTGCCAATGGCGGCGAGCCCACCCCGCCGCCGCTGATGGTCAACCACCAGTACGTGAAGGACCTGTCGTTCGAGGTGCCGGGCGCGCCGGAGATCTTCTCGACGCTGCGCTCCCCGCCGCAGGTGCAGATCAACCTCGACGTGCAGGCGCGCCGCCTCCAGGAAGGTGCCGACGTGTTCGAGGTCACGCTCGCGGTGCGCGCGGAGGCGAGCGACACGTCGAGCGGCACGGCGCGCGTGGTGTTCATCGCCGAGCTGGCCTACGGCGGCATCTTCACGCTGACGGGCATCCCCGCGGAGAGCGTGGAGCCGGTGCTGCTGGTGGAGTGCCCGCGGCTGCTGTTCCCGTTCGCGCGCAACATCGTCGCCGACGTCACGCGCGAGGGCGGGTTCCCGCCGGTGCTGCTGCAGCCGATCGACTTCGTCTCGCTGTGGCAGAGCCGCAGGGGGATCAGCCCGCAGGTCGGGCACGCCTGACAAAGGAAGGTTGAGGCGCTGCCTCAAACTCCGCCAGGGCGAGCCGCCCTGGACCGGCCTCCTGAAAAGGGCGTTCGGCGTCGTTGACGGCGGGGACGGGGGTGGTAGCGTGGCGGCGGGCAGGTGTGGCCCGCCGCTCGCACCCCTTGGGGAACGGTGAACACACGGCTTCGGGTCCGGTTCAACCCCTGCAGGGGCGATCCGTCGGCAACGCGAGCACCGACCACTCCTCGCGAGTTCGCCCCGGCGGGAGGACCAGGACGTGCACAGCTTTCTCGACGCGAAGAGGATGGCGAAGGTGCTGCGACAGCATCTGGGTGAGCGCAACATCGAGGTCTCGCATGGCGAGTGCCTCGAACTGGTTGCGCGGCAGTTCGGCGCCCCGAACTGGAACGTGCTTGCTGCCCAGATCGAGGCGGTGACGGAGGGCGACGGCACCCTGGCGATGCCGCACGGCTGGTCGGCCACGGGCCTGACCGACCTTCTGGCCTATCGGCTGGGGCTCGACCGTTCGTCGCCCGGCACCGCGCTCATCGAGAGCAGGCTTCCCCGCAGCGACGATCCTGCCATCAAGGAAACGCGTTTTGCCTGCCTCATGCAGAGCGTGGTCGCCGATGGCTGGCGCGGCCGCCGCGTCAGGCTGACCGCGAGCCTCAGGACCGAGGACGCCGATGCCGGGACGATCTGGATGCGCGTCGACGCGCGACCGGGTGCGGTGCTGCAGTTCGACAACATGCTGAAGCGCCACGAGCACGGTGCCCTCAGGGGCACGATCGGCTGGACCGAGCGTTCCATCGTGCTGGATGTGCCACCGGAGGCGGCCAGTATCCATTACGGCTTTTTGCTCCAGAACCACGGGCGGGTGTGGGCGCGCCTGTTTCGCCTAGAGAGTGTCAGTGAGAATGTTTCTCCCACCGCAGGCCACCACTCCTATCTCGCGAGGCCTACCAACCTCGACTTCGCCCAGGCCTGACTTAGAAGTGCCGGGTCCAGGGGCGGCTCGCCCTTGGCGGGTCCGGGCGGCGCCCGGCCTTGCTTGCCTCCGCTTCCGCCCGCGCCTACGGTGCAACCCATGTTCGGCGGTGCCCCCATCTTCATGTGCCTTGCGCGCACCTTCCTGCGGTTCCGCCTGCTGGCGTTCGTTGCCGGCGCCTTCGTGACCGGCGGTCGCCTGCTCCTCCTCCGACTTAGCCGCCCCTGAGCGACACGCCGGGCCCGCGAGGCCGCGCCGGCACCGCTCAGGGGCCGACGCGGCCGAGCCGTGCCCGCCGGCCCGACCCCTGCGCTTGCGGGGCACGGACGGCGGACCCGCCACCCCCCGACGATCCGCCCGAGGACACGTTGCGATGAGCATCACCCACCCGAGCTTCGGCGAGCTGGCCGACGGCCGCGCCATCATCTTCGACACCACGCTGCGCGACGGGGAGCAGTCGCCCGGCTTCTCCATGAACCTCGCCGAGAAGCTGCGCATGGCGGAGGCGCTGGCCGCCCTCGGCGTGGACGTGATGGAGGCGGGGTTCCCGATCGCCTCGCCCGGCGACTTCGACTCCGTGCGCTCGATCGCGGAGCTGTTCGGCAGGGACGGGCCGGTGGTGTGCGGGCTGTCGCGCTCGGCGCCCGGCGACATCGCCTCGGCGGCGGAGGCGACGAGGGCGGCGGCGCGGCCGCGCATCCACACCTTCATCAGCACCTCGGCGCTGCACATGAAGTACAAGCTTCGCATGGAGCCGGACGCGGTGCTCGACGCGGTGACGGCCTCGGTGACGCTGGCGCGACGCCACGTCGAGGACGTGGAGTGGTCGGCCGAGGACGGCAGCCGCACGGACCCCGACTTCCTGTGCCGCTGCGTGGAGGCGGCGATCAGGGCCGGCGCCACCACGATCAACATCCCCGACACCGTGGGGTACTCGCTGCCGGCGGACCTGTCGCGGATCTTCGCGATGGTGCGCGAGCGGGTGCCGGGGGCGGACCGTGTGATACTGTCGACGCACAACCACGACGACCTGGGGCTCGCGGTCGCCAACACCCTGGCGGCGCTGCAGGCGGGCGCGCGGCAGATCGAGTGCACCATCAACGGCATCGGCGAGCGCGCGGGCAACGCCGCGCTGGAGGAGGTCGCGATGGCGCTGCGCACGCGCCCGGATGCCGCCCCCTACACCCACGGCATCGAGACCACGCGCATCCTGCGCACGTCGCGGCTGCTGGCGACGATCACCGGCTTCGACGTGCAGCCGAACAAGGCGATCGTCGGGCGCAACGCCTTCGCCCACGAGAGCGGCATCCACCAGGACGGCGTGCTGAAGAACGCCGCGACCTACGAGATCATGACGCCGGAGAGCGTGGGCTGGTCGAAGACGTCGCTGGTGATGGGCAAGCATTCCGGGCGCGCGGCGTTCCGCGACAAGCTGGCGGGGCTTGGCTACGCGGGGCTCGGGGACAACCAGCTCAACGACGCGTTCCGCCGGTTCAAGGACCTCGCGGACAGGAAGAAGGTCGTCTACGACGACGACTTGGTGGCGCTGGTCGACGAGACGCTGGGGCGGGCGGAGGACCGGGTGCGGTTCGCAGCGCTGGACGTGCGGGCAGGCTCGCGCGGGCCGGCGCATGCGGCGCTGGAGCTGGAGGTGGACGGCGAGGCGCGCTCGGCCGAGGCGGACGGCGACGGGCCGGTGGACGCGGCGTTCAACGCGATCCGCCTGGTGTTCCCGCACGAGGCGGAGCTGCTGCTGTTCTCCGTCGGCGCGGTGACGGAGGGCACGGACGCGCAGGCGCGCACGACGGTGCGGCTGCAGGAGGCCGGCAAGATGGTCGACGGGCAGGGGGCGGACACCGACACCATCGTCTCCGCGGTGAGAGCCTATGTGCACGCGCTGAACAAGCTGCTGGTGAAGCGGGCGCGCACGGAGCCGGCGGCGATGGAGGGGTAGCGACGGCCGGCGGAGGCTCCGTCGCCGGAGCCCTCTGCCGATGCCCAGGCGCGACGATCCCGACTCCCCTTCGTGCGGGATGCGCCAGGTCGCGCGTCGGCGACGCTGTCCGGTGCGTGCGCGTGCCGACCGGTGAACTCCCGGGTGGAGGCGCCGCGGTGTTCAGCCTTCCTTCACGGATCGGGGCCACGATGGCGTGGACCAAACGAGGCCCCGCTTCATAACGTCGGAATCCACCTGAACCCAGCGACAGCGCGGAGAGCGATCCATGGATGTTGCACCCAACGACCCGCACGGCGGTCCGCCCCCCCGCTTCGGCAACCTCGACGACGCGATGCTCTCCTACGAGGTCAGGGCGATGGGGGACCGCGTCGCGCTGATCTACGACACGCCGGACACCGCCTACATCCACGAGCTGAAGCTCGACCAGGCCGCGATCATGCTCGAGCAGCTGGTGCGCGCGATCCGGGAGGCGCGCGAGATCGAGGGAAGCTGAAGCAAGGCCGGGCCCTGCCCGGACCCGCCAGGGACGAGCCGCCCCTGGACCGGCCTCCTTAAGAGGAGCCAGTCCAGGGGGGCTCCCCCTGGCGGAGTTCGAGGCGGAGCCTCAACCTTGCCTGCCTGCTCCGTCCCCGCTCTCGAGGATCAGCGCCGCGACCTGCTCGCCGAGCACCTCCAGGCGGAACGGCTTGCACAGCACCGCCATCCCCGGCTCCAGCTGTCCGTCGAGCACGCCGCCCTCGTATCCCGTGACGAACAGCACCGGCAGCCCCGGCCGTGCCAGGCGGGCCGCCGCGGCGAGCTGGCGTCCGTCCGACCCGT
The DNA here is from genome assembly GCA_964236315.1 of uncultured Acetobacteraceae bacterium. Classification (GTDB taxonomy): domain Bacteria; phylum Pseudomonadota; class Alphaproteobacteria; order Acetobacterales; family Acetobacteraceae; genus CAXSEF01. The sequence goes on from CAXSER010000126.1 coordinate 5,872, forward strand.
TCGGCAGGCCGAGGTCGGTCACCAGCACCGAGGGCCGCGCCCCCTGCGCCAGCGCCTCCAGCGCCGCGGCGGCGTCGGCGGCCTCCAGCACGTCGTGGCCCTGGTCGCGCAGCGACTCCGCCGTCATCTCGCGCAGCAGGACCTCGTCCTCGACCAGCAGCACGAGGGGCCGGGCGCCGGTGGCGTCGCGGCCGGCGGCGGAGGCGGCGTCCTCGGCCGGCCCGGTGATCCGGGCGTGGCGGGGCAGGCAGATCCGCACCAGCGTGCCCTTGCCCTCGGTGCTGTGCAGCTCCAGCACGCCGGCGGACTGGCGCACGAAGCCGTAGACCTGGCTGAGGCCGAGGCCGGTGCCCGCGCCGAACGGCTTGGTGGTGAAGAACGGCTCGAAGGCGCGCGCCTGCACGGCTGCGGACATGCCGGCGCCGGTGTCGGCCACGGTGATCTCCACGAAGTCGCCGGCCGAGGCGCCCTCCTGGGCCGCGACCTCGGCGGCGCCGAGCGTGACGTGGCGTGTGGCGATGGTCACGTCGCCGCCGCCAGGCATGGCATCGCGCGCGTTCAGGCACAGGCTGAGCAGCACGCTCTCCAGCTGGTTGGCGTCGCACAGCACCGGCCAGCCGCCGTCGCGCCGCTCCAGCACGATGCGCACCTGCGGGCCGACCGTGCGGCCGAGCAGCTCGTGCAGCCCGTCGGCGAGCACGTCCACGTCGACCGGGCCGGGGTTGAGCGCCTGGCGCCGCGCGAAGGACAGCAGGCGGTGGGTCAGCGCGGCCGCGCGCTCCACGGCGCGCTGCGCCTGGGCGACGAACGGCACGGCGTCCTGCGGGCGGCCCTGGGCGAGGCGTCGCTGCATCAGCTCCAGGCCGCCGCCGATGCCCTGCAGCATGTTGTTGAAGTCGTGGGCGATGCCGCCGGTGAGCTGGCCGATCGCCTCCATCTTCTGGCGCTGGCGCAGGATCGCCTCGGTGCGCTCGCGCTCGTCGGCCTCCGAGCGCAGGCGGGCGAGGGCGGCCTCCAGCGCCGCGGTGCGCTCGCGGACCTGGCGTTCCAGCGCCGCGAGCTGGCTCGCCTCCGCCTCGCGCAGCACCGCCTCCGCGGCGCGGGTCGCGGAGATGTCGATGACGACGCCGGTGTAGCGGGCGGGCGGGCCGGGCTGGCGGCGCCCGCAGGCCAGCACCCAGCGCGTCCCGCCGGCGCCCTCGACCCGGTACTCGCTGGTGTAGCCGCGCGAGGCCATCGCGGCGGGCACGCTGGCAACCACCGCGGCGCGATCGGCGGGGTGGATGTGGCGGAACACCGCCTCGGCCGCGATCCCGGCGGAGGCGGCCGAGGCGTCCAGGCCGTGCAGGGCCGCGAAGGTGTCGTCGCCGCGCAGCCGCAGGGTCGCCGCGTCGATGTCGAAGAAGCCGACCGTGCCCGCGCCCAGGCCCGCCGCCACCGCGGCCGGCACGGGGTCGGGCGACGCGCCCGACGGCGCGTCGGTGCGGGACGGCACGGTGGCGCCCTTCGCGGCGGTCCCGGGCGTGCCCGGGTCCGCCTCGATCGGCAGCAGCGTGATGCGGGCCTGCGATTCGCCGCTGCCGGGC
>CAXSER010000127.1:0-7446 GCA_964236315.1 uncultured Acetobacteraceae bacterium
CAGCCCCGCGCAGCCGGTAGGCAGGTGCCGCCTTTTCTTCCGGGCCGCCAGTTCCTGCTCTACCCGGCCGCAATTGTTCCACCCCAGGTTGCGAATATAACACGCATTGCGTGTATATTCCAGAATAGCTGCGCCGGTGTCAGAGCGCGGTTCCACTTTCTGTTGTGCTTGGCGTTCCGGTCGAATATGAGACGACGCATCGGTGACGGCGACTGCGCAGGACGAGACCTTGCGGGCGCGTCGTGCACAGGGCGGACAACACGGCCAGCGGCCGCCACAGTTCCGCCGAAGTCCGGTGCCATCAGCTGCCACTTGCGCATCGCGACCCGGTGAACGGCGCCAGCCAACGCGTTCGCCCACGACCGCCCAGCGGCGGTGCTTCCTCCCTTGCCCCCGCCGCGTGCTGCCGCACGCAGGACGAGGCGGCGTGCCGACCAGACACAAGGACCGAGCCCATGAGCGGAACCAGCCAGACGGCGTATGCGGCGGCCAACCTCGCCAGCAGCCTCGGCGTCAACATCGACCCCACGGTGGCCGCGGCCACCACGCTGGCGGAGCTGCGCGCGGTGGGCATCACCAACGTGCGCGTCGTCGACGACGGCACCGCGGCGACGCAGGCCACGCTGAAGGCGCTGGCGGCGGGCGGCATCAGGATCGACCTGGTGCTCGGCCAGACGGAGCAGGCAGACACCCTGATCACCGACGCCAAGGCGCTGGACGCGGCGACGGCGAACTCCGTGGTCTCGCTCGAGGGCCCGCAGATCGTCGGCCACCCGAACTACACCTACAAGCCGGACGCCGATGCCATCACGGGCGGCGGCAAGACCTACACAGGCGCCGCCGCCGGCGACCAGGCCGCCTACGACGTGTTCAACGACGCCCACCTGCTGGCCGCGAACGCGATCCTCGCCACCACCCCGGTCATCACCTACTCGCTGACCTCCGCGGCAGGCGCGGTGTTCGGCGAGCCGGCGACGCTGGGCAACATCAGCCTCGGCAACGCCGCCAACACCGGCATCACCGAGCCCGCGCAGGCCGCGTTCAACGCGGCGCAGAGCGCGGCCGCCGGCGGCGTGGTAACCAACAACGTCGCCAGCAACGGCACGGTGACCGGCAAGGTGGTCACGCCGATGTCGACCTATGTCCGCACCGTCGCGCAGGGCCCGGTCGGCGTCACCAACTACGCGGTCACCGAGCTGGGCTCGGCCAACGGGGCGCAGCTCGGCAACCTCGTGCTCGACTCGCTCTACGTCTACACCGCCAACGGCCGCACCCCGGTCGCCGGCGCGGTCACCTACGTCGACAGCTTGACCCCCGACGTCGTCGCCTCCGGCGTGGCCCCCGTGTCGCTCTACAACGGCACCAGCGCGACCGCGTCGCTGACCTCGGCCGGCACCGAGCTCGCCAACCTCACCTCGATCATCGCCGCCGGCGCCGGCTCCACTGCGCCGGCCACGCTGACGCTCTCCGTGCCGACCTACTCCGCGGGCGTGCAGGCGGCCGACGAGGTCGCCGTGTTCAAGGGCCCCGGCACCAGCGACAACATCGTCTGGTGGGGCGACGAGGAAGCCGCGAAGGTCAACGGCCACGGCCCGGCCACGCTCGGCTTCGGCCAGGTCGAGGGTACGGTCACCGTGTTCGACCCGACGCAGGGTACCACGGCGGTCGCCACCCTCACCAACGTCAGCTCGCTGTCCATCGGCAACTTCGGCGACGGCCCGCTCGTCGTCCGGGTCTCCAACACGCTCGGCACGGGCACCAGCGCGGTCGGCACCTACGCCGGCGTCAGCGCGACGGCGACCGGAGTCACCACCACCGTGGGCGCGTCCGGCAGCACCACCTTCACCACGCAGTCGGGCGGCCAGAACACCGTCACCACCACGCCCACCGGCAACGACGTCGTCATCAGCCAGGGCAACGACACGGTCAACGCCGGCGGCGGCGCCGTCACCGTCTTCGCGTCGGGCGCCTCGGCCACGGTCAGCGGTGGCGCCGGCAACCTCACCTTCATCGCCGGCGGCGGCAACTACTCGGCCGGCGGCGGCGCGGGCGTGGACATCCTCTACGGCGGCTCGGGCAGCGACACGCTGACCGGCGGCGGCGGCGCCAACTCCATCCTGGTCGCCGGCACCGGCAACACCACGCTGATGGGCGGTGCCGGCAGCGCGGCGCTGATGTTCGGCGGCACCGCGTCCACCACCTTCATCGGCTCCACCGGCGGCAGCGACACCATGGTCGGCGGCGCCGGCCCCAACACCTACGTCATGACCAACAACGACATCGCCTTCGGCGGCCCCACCGGTCCGGACGTATTCAACACCGGCACCGGCACGGCGCTGCTCGTCGAGGGCGTCGGCCCGACCCAGATCAACCTGGGCGGCGGCAACACCACGGCGTTCGAGGGCACCGGCGTCGACACCTACTCGGTCACCAAGGGCCTCGGCGGCGTGGACAACATCATCGGCTTCAAGGCCGGCGACCACATCACCCTGACCGGCGGCTTCACCGCGACCGACGCCAGCAACGCCGTGAGCAAGGCGACCACCGGCTCGTTCGGCACCTCGCTGAACCTGTCCGACGGCACGCAGCTCAACCTGTTCGGCGTCTCCGTGACCGCCGCGCAGGTCACCTCCGCCTAGCCTGCCCGGACCAGGGCGGGAACAGGGGGCGCCGGCGTCATGCCGGCGCCCTTTTTTGTCGAGGAAGCAAGGCCGGGCTCTCCCTCCGCTGCCCATTCCAACGACCCAAGCGGGTCGTCGGAACCTTCGGGCAGCCACGCCCGGACCCGCCAGCGTCGAGCCGCCCCTGGACCAGCTTCCCTAAGTAAGGCCGGTCCAGGGCGGCTCGCCCTGGCGGAGTTTGAGGCAGAGCCTCAACCTTCCTTCCCTCCCCTCAGTGCCGCGCCTCCTCCATGACCTGCCGCATCCGCCGGATCGCGTTCGGCAGCCCGGCCAGGATCGCCTCGCCGATCAGGAAATGGCCGATGTTCAGCTCCACCACCTGCGCCAGCGCCGCGACCGGCCCCACGTTGTCGTAGGTCAGCCCGTGCCCCGCGTGGCACTCCAGCCCCAGCTCCGCGGTGAGCACGGCCGCCGCCGCCAGCCGCTCCAGCTCGCCCTCGCGCCCGTGCGCATACGCCCCGGTGTGCAGCTCCACGATGTCCGCGCCCACCGACAGCGCCGCCCGGATCTGCGCCTCGTCCGGGTCGACGAACAGCGACACCCGTATGCCCGCGCCGGCCAGGGCCGCGACGATCGGCCGCAGCGTCGCCTGCTGCCCAGCGGCATCGAGCCCCCCCTCGGTGGTGACCTCCGCGCGCCGCTCCGGAACGATGCAGCACGCGTTCGGCCGGCACGCCAGCGCGATGCGCGCCATCTCCTCGGTGGCTGCCATCTCCAGGTTGATCGGCGCGGAAATGCCCTCGCGGATGCGCGCCAGGTCGGCGTCGCGGATGTGGCGCCGGTCCTCGCGCAGGTGCAGCGTGATGCCATCCGCCCCCGCCTCGACCGCGGCACGCGCGGCGTCCAGCGGGTCCGGATGGCTGCCGCCGCGGGCGTTGCGGACGGTGGCGACGTGGTCGATGTTCACGCCAAGGCGCAGCGGCTTCATGGGATCGGTCCTAGGGTCGGGTCGGCAGGAGATGGCACGAAACGCGCGCGCGGTCTCGCCTCGGCGGAAGATGACCACGCCGCAAGGCGCCGCAACCCGCGCCGGGCGTCACGGCCGGATGTAGCTCTACCCCTGCTCCTGCAGCGTGATGAGCCGCACGACCCCGGCGGGCACGTCAACGACGTCGGGCAGCTCCGCGATCTGCCCGACCGCCTTGCCCTCCGCATGCGCCAGGCCGCGACGCGCGTTCTGGCACGCCGAGAACACCACGAACGGCAGCCGCGCCCGGATCTCTGCGACGCGCCCGGCGACCGGCGAGGTGTCGGCGCGCAGCATGGCGTAGCCCGGCCCGTAGGCGACCAGCTCGATCGCCACGCTCTCCCCCCGCGCCGCATACGCCTCGGCGATGTTGGACACGTTCGACAGCGCGAGGTTCATCAGCGCCGGATCGGCGACGCTGACCTGGAGCGCCACCCGATGCCCCGGCGCAGGGCGCGGCCCAGGCACGGACCCGGCCCCGGGCGCCGCACCGGCACGCCGCCCCACGACGGCGAGCGAGGCCGCGAGCAGGCCGGCGCCGGCGCGTGCGAACAGTCGCCGGTTCATCGTGCGTCTCCCGGCGGGGCAGGGCAGGGGCCCCACGCCTTCCGCTGCGCCGCGATCGCCTCCGCCATGCGCATCGCCGCCACCAGGCTGGCCGGGTCCGCAACGCCCTGCCCCGCGATGTCGAACGCCGTCCCGTGGTCCGGCGACGTCCGCACGATCGGCAGCCCCAGCGTCACGTTCACGCCCCCTGCCATGTCCACCGTCTTGAGCGGGATCAGCGCCTGGTCGTGGTACATGCAGATCGCCACGTCATACGTTCCCCGCGCCCGCGGCGTGAACATCGTGTCCGGTGGCCAAGGCCCCGACACCGACAGCCCCTCCGCGCGCAGCGCCTCGATCGCCGGCCGGATCAGCGTCTCCTCCTCGCTCCCCATGGTCCCCTCCTCCCCCGCGTGCGGGTTGAGCCCCGCCACCGCCAGCCGCGGCGCGGCGATGCCGAAGTCGCGCCGCAGCGCCGCCGCCGCGGTGCGCGCCGTCGCCACGATCCCCGCGATGTCGAGCGTGTCGAGCGCGCGCCGCAGCGACACGTGGATGGTCACCGGCACCACCCGCAGCTCCGGGCATGCCAGCATCATCACCTGTCGCCCCGCGACCCCGGTCAGCTCGGCCAGGAACTCGGTGTGCCCCGGATGCGCGAACCCCGCGCGCTGCAGCACCGATTTCGCGATCGGGCTGGTGACGACGGCCGCCGCCTCGCCCGCCTCGCACAGCCGCACCGCACGCTCGATGCTCGCCACCACCGCCGCCGCGTTGGCCGGGTCCGGCCGCCCCGGCCACGCCGCCACCGCGAGCGGCACCGCGATCACCGCGATCGCGTCGTCGAACACCGCCTCCTCGACGCGCGCGACGACCCGCACCGGCGCACCGTGCGCCGCCAGCCAGCCCGGGTCCGCGAGAGCCACGAAGCGCGGTGCCCCGGCACGCCAGGCGGCGACGGCGATCTCGCCGCCGATGCCGGCAGGGTCGCCCATGGTGAGGGCCAGGGTCATGGGCGGGCTCCGAAGGAAGCAAGGTTGAGGCTCTGCCTCAAACTCCGCCAAAGGCTCGCCTTTGGAAACCTCGACTCAAGCACAAGGGTTTTCAGGAGGCCCGGCCCTCTGGCGGGTTCGGGCAGGGCCTGGCCTTGCCCCCCGCCCGCCTTCCCTGCTACCGCCGGCCATGCCTGATCTCGCCCTGGAGTCGCAGCACGCCGGCCGCGTCGCCGGTGTCGACGAGGTCGGCCGCGGCCCCCTGGCCGGGCCCGTGGTGGCTGCCGCCGTGGTGTTCCCCCGCGGCGTCCCCGAGAGCCTCGCCGCCCTGATCGACGACTCCAAGCGCCTGTCTCCCGCCGCTCGCGAGGCCGCCTGCGCCGCCCTCCTGGCCTCCGGCGTGGCAGAGATCGCGGTGGCCGCCGCCTCCGTCGCCGAGATCGAGCGCCTCAACATCCTGGCCGCCAGTCTGTTGGCGATGCGCCGCGCCGTGCTCCGCCTGCCAACCGCGCCCGACTTCGCCCTCGTGGACGGCAACCGCCCGCCGGCCCTGGCCTGCCCGGTGCGCTGCGTGGTGGGCGGCGACGCGCTGTGCCTGTCGATCGCCGCCGCCTCCGTGGTGGCCAAGGTGGTGCGCGACCGCGCGATGGCCCGCCTGCACCTCCGCTTCCCCGGCTACGGCTGGGCCAGCAACGCCGGCTACGGCACCCTGGCGCACCGCGCGGCGCTGCGCCGCCTCGGCCCCACCGCGCACCACCGCCGCACGTTCGGCACGGTGCGCGCGCTGCTCGCCGCCTCCTGACACGCACAGCCCGACCGGCGCCGCCCGCTGCCCAGCGGCACGGCCGCCACAGGCTTCCTTGACGCGGCTTCGCCCGCTTCGCCACCATGCCGCCCCGCCACCCCGCCACCCCTCGCCCCGCTTCTCGCATCGCCCCGCCCTCGCATCGCCCCGTCGCCAGGGCCCAGGACACCGGTTTGGACCTCGCCCGCGAACTCCCGCTCGACCAGGTGCTGCGCGGCGACTCCGTCGAGATGATGCGCATGCTGCCGGCCGCCTCCGTGCACTGCGTGTTCGCCGACCCCCCCTACAACCTGCAGCTGCGTGGCGAGCTGCGCCGTCCCGACGACAGCCTGGTCGACGGCGTCGACGACGACTGGGATCGCTTCACCGACTTCGCCGCCTACGACGCCTTCACCCGCGAGTGGCTCTCCGAATGCCGCCGCCTGCTGCGCAAGGACGGCACGATTTGGGTGATCGGCGCCTACCACAACATCTTCCGCATCGGCACGATCCTGCAGGACCTGGGCTTCTGGGTGCTCAACGACGTGATCTGGCGCAAGTCCAACCCGATGCCCAACTTCCGCGGCCGCCGCTTCACCAACGCGCACGAGACCCTGATTTGGGCCGGCCGCGGCCGCGACAGCCGCTACCGCTTCAACTACCAGGCCATGAAGTCGCTCAACGACGACCTGCAGATGCGCTCGGACTGGCTCATCCCGCTCTGCACCGGGGCCGAGCGCCTGCGCAACGCCCACGGCCTCAAGCTGCACCCCACGCAGAAGCCCGAGGCCCTGCTGCACCGCGTTCTGCTCGCCAGCACCGCGCCCGACGACATCGTGCTCGACCCGTTCCTCGGCAGCGGCACCACCGCCGTGGTCGCGCGCAAGCTGCACCGCCACTTCATCGGCATCGAGCGCCACCCCGCCTACGTCGAGGCCGCGCTCGGCCGCATCCGCGACGCCCGCCCCATGCCCGACGGCGGCCTCGCCACCCGTGCCAACCCGCGCGAGGCGCCTCGCGTCCCCTTCGGCTCCCTGGTCGAGCGCGGCCTCGTCCCCCCCGGCACGACCCTCATGGACCGCCAGCGCAAGGTGTCCGCGGTCGTGGCGGCCGACGGCACCCTGACCTGCGGGCCGCACACCGGCTCGATCCACAAGGTCGGCTCCCTGGTGCAGAACGCGCCGTCGTGCAACGGCTGGACGTTCTGGCACATCGAGCGCGAGGGCACCCTCGTGCAGCTCGACGGGCTGCGGCGGGAGTAGGAGGCAAGGCCGGGCTCTGCTCGGACCCGCCAGGTGGAGGTGGCCAAAGGTTCCGACGATCGGCCTGGATCGTCGGAAAGGCCACCGGAGAGAGCCGCCCTGGAACGGCCTTACTTAAAGAAGCCAGTCCAGGGCGGCTCGCCCTGGCGGAGCTTGAGGCAAAGCCTCAACCTTGCCTGCCTTCAGTGGTCCGACGGATTGGCCGGCGGCGTCGCCC
>CAXSER010000128.1:0-7438 GCA_964236315.1 uncultured Acetobacteraceae bacterium
GCCGCCGGCGATGCCGCCGATCGCTGCGCCGGCGCCGGCGCCGAGCAGGCCGCCGCCGACCGCGCGCTGGCCGGGGCTGTAGGGGTCGCAGGCCGCGAGGCTGAGGGCAAGGCCGGCGGCGGCGACGGTGGCGATGGTCCTGCGGAGCATGGCGGAATTCCCTGTTGCGGTGGAGCCGATGTGGCCCGCGCCGGCGCGGCTCACGCCGGACGGCACTGCGGAAGGCGTCACCAGCCTGTCAGAATGCATGAAGACAGCCCCCGGTTGCTCCCGGGTTAACCGGATCGGCGATTCTCCGGCCCGGGCCGGTCTGCGGCACGCTCGCGTCCGGACACGGCGGGGTTCCGGCAGCATTGTGGCGGCCTCATGGCGAGGCCTCGCGAAAGGTGACGGAGTGCCTCGTCGGCGGCCTCGGGGCCCGCGAGGCGGCCGCGGCACGGGGCGCGGCCCTTGCTCCCGCGCATGGGCGACGCTAAGCCCCCGCCAACGCCCTTGCCGGGCGATGGCCCGTCCGGGGACGCCAGCCCGGCCCCGCCTCCCGGCCCGTCCCCGATCCCGGCCCCCGTCCCGGCCCCAATCCCGGTCCCCGTCGTCACCCCGGAGCAGCCCGATGTTCTCCCGCCTGCTGGGCATCATGTCCGCCGACATGGCCATCGACCTCGGCACCGCCAACACCCTGGTCTACGTCAAGGGGCGCGGCATCGTGCTCGACGAGCCGAGCGTGGTGGCGATCGCCGACGTGCGCGGCAAGAAGCAGGTGCTCGCGGTCGGCGAGGAGGCCAAGCAGATGCTCGGCCGCACGCCCGGCAACATCCAGGCGATCCGGCCGCTGCGCGACGGGGTGATCGCGGACTTCGAGGTCGCGGAGGAGATGATCAAGCACTTCATCCGCAAGGTGCACAACCGACGCGGCTTCGCCTCGCCGATGATCATCGTCTGCGTGCCGTCTGGCTCGACCGCGGTCGAGCGGCGCGCGATCCAGGAGAGCGCGGAGAGCGCCGGGGCGCGCAAGGTGCTGCTGATCGAGGAGCCGATGGCGGCCGCGATCGGCGCGGGGCTGCCGGTCACCGAGCCGTCGGGCAGCATGATCGTCGACATCGGCGGCGGCACCACCGAGGTCGCGGTGATCTCGCTCGGCGGCATCGTGTACGCGCGCTCCGTGCGGGTCGGCGGCGACAAGATGGACGAGGGGATCATCTCCTACATCCGCCGCAACCATAACCTGCTGATCGGCGAGAGCTCGGCCGAGCGGATCAAGATGGACATCGGCGCGGCCTTCGCCCCCGAGGACGGCTCGGACGGGCCGTGGCGCGAGGTCAAGGGCCGCGACCTCATGCACGGCGTGCCGCGCGAGGTCGTCGTCTCGCAGCGCCAGATCGCCGAGAGCCTGGCCGAGCCGGTCGCGGCCATCACCGAGGCGGTCAAGGTCGCGCTGGAGAACACGCCGCCGGAGCTGGCGGCCGACATCGTCGACAAGGGCATCGTGCTCACCGGCGGCGGGGCGCTGCTGTTCCGGCTGGACCAGGTGCTGCGCGACGCCACCGGGCTGCCGGTCGTGGTCGCCGAGGACCCGCTGAGCTGCGTGGCGCTGGGCACCGGGCGGGCGCTCGAGGAGATCAAGCGGCTGAGGAACGTGCTGACCACGATGTACTGAGGGCGGGGCGAAGGAAGGCCAGAGGCTCCGCCTCTGGACTCCGCCAAAGGCTCGCCTTTGGAAACCTGGACTCGGGCTGCGGGTCTTCTCGGGCCTCAGGGCCTTTGTCCGGGGGGGCGTGGTCTGCCGGGGCGTCCGCCCGGGCGGACGGGATGGCAGGCGCCGGGCAGCGCGGCCCTGCCTGTCATGGCCGGATGCGTCGGATCGCGCGCCGGAGCTGGGCGCCGAGCTGCGCCATGGTGCGGAGCAGGGCCGGCATCGCCAGCGTCAGGCTGAGGCTGGCGTTGGCGACCACCGCGAGCTGTGCAGCCTGGGTCAGTGTCATGGTTCCTGCCGGACAGGGCGCCGGCCGGTCGGCCGGGCACCGTGAAGTCTGGAACATAACTAGAACATGCAGGACGGGATTCCTAGCACCGTGTGCGTCTCACATGCGGTGGCGTGCGGTCGCGGGGGCGGCGCCCGGCGAAAGGACGTGATCTTTCGGAGGCGATCCTCTAGGACCCGAGCACCTGCGCGCATGAGGCGAACCGTCCTTGATCCGGCTTTCCATCCAGGCCCGCCAGGCGCTGGCCCGTCTCACCCTGCCGCTGCTGATCGCGGCCTCGTTCGGGCTGATGCTGCTGGGCCGCGCCGACGGGGCGCTCACCGCGCGCGCGCGCATGGCGCTGGCCGACGCGCTGTCGCCGATCTACCGCATGGTGGCCGAGCCGCTGGCCGGGGCACGCCAGGCCGCCTCCGACCTGCGCGGGCTGATGGCCTTGCAGTCGGAGACCTCGCGCCTGCGCGACGAGAACGACCGCCTGCGCCGCTGGTATGCGGTCGCGGTGGCGCTGGAGGCGGAGAACGCCACGCTGAAGGCCGACCTGCACTGGATCCCCGACCCGGCGCCCTCCTACGTCACGGCGCGCGTGGTGGCCGACGCGGGCGGGGTGTACGCGCGCGCGGTGCTGCTCTCGGTCGGGCCGAACCACGCGGTGCGCAAGGGGCAGATCGCGCTCGACGCCGACGGGCTGGTGGGGCGGGTGAGCGAGGTCGGCGAGCGCTCGGCGCGCGTGCTGCTGCTCACCGACATCAACAGCCGCATCCCGGTGATGCTGGAGACCAGCCATGCCCGCGCCCTGCTGGCCGGGACCAACAACCCGCGGCCGCGGCTGATGTACTACGCCGAGGGCACGCATCCGGTGGAGGGCGAGCGGGTGCTGACCACCTCGGAGGCCAACGCGTTCCCCGCCGGGCTGCCGATCGGCGTGGTGCACTACACCGTGTCGAACGTGCCGGAGGTGGTGCCGTTCGCGCACCTGGACCACCTCGATATCGTGCGGATCTTCGACTACGGGCTGACCGGGCTGCAGCCGCCCGAGGTGCCGGGGCGCGCGGAGGCGGGTCGCGGGTCCGAGCGGAAGCGGTGAGCGGTGGAGCGCGGGATCGGCAGCGGCCCGGACGACCGCACGCCGGGCATCCGGCCGCGCCCGACGCTGTGGCGCAGGCTCGACGCGCTGGCGCGGGCGTCGTTCCCGGGCGGGGTGAGCGCGGCCCTGCTGCTGGCGCTGTCGGCGCCGTTCGACCTGCCGGGGCAGGTGCAGCTGCAGCCGGCCTCGGCGCTGGCCTGCGTGTTCTTCTGGTCGCTGTTCCGCCCGGCGTCGATGCCGCCGCTGCTGGTGTTCGCGCTGGGGCTGCTGTGCGACCTGCTCGGGCTGGCGCCGGTGGGCACGGCGGTGCTGACGCTGCTGCTGACGCACGGGGTCGCGGTGCGCTGGCGGCGGGTGCTGGTGCGCACGGGGTTCGTGCTGGTGTGGCTGGTGTTCGCCGCGGTGGCGGCCGGGGCGGCGGCGCTGGGATGGGCGCTGACCTCGCTGCTGACCTGGCAGCTGCTGCCGGCGTCGCCCGCGGTGTTCGAGGCGCTGGTGGCGGCGGGGATCTACCCGGCGCTGTCGATGCTGTTCAGCCTGGCGCACGGCAGCGTGGCGGACCCGGATCAGGCGTGAGCGGCAAGGCAGGGAAGGCCAGGGCTCTGCCCTGGACCCGCCAGGGCGAGCCGCCCTGGACCGGCGCTGGATTCGGGCCTGGGGCACGTCGGGCGGCCGTGTGCTGCGGGTGTGCCGGGAGCCCCAGGGCGGCGGCACGGGCTTCCGTGGCGTGCCGCCGGCCCGAAGTCATGGTTTCCAAAGGGCGAGCCCTTTGGCGGGTCCGGGCAGAGCCCGGCCTTGCTGGCTTTCTTGCCGGCGCCGCGTCGTGAAGCGCGACGGCCGCCGCTCCGGGGTGTTCACGCGGCGCGCGCTGCTGGTGATGGGCGGGCAGGTGGCGGCGCTTGGCGCGCTGGGGGCGCGGCTGTACCACGTGCAGGTCGCCGAGGGGCAGAAGTACGCGACGCTGGCCGAGAGCAACCGGATCAGCGCGCGCATGATCGCACCCCCGCGCGGCCGCATCCTGGACCGGTTCGGCACGGTGATCGCGGGCAACAGGCTGAACTGGCGGGCGGTGCTGCTGGCCGAGCAGACGGACGACGTGGGCGCGACGCTGGACCTGTTCGCGCGCATCGTGCCGCTGGCGGACCACGAGCGGGCGCGGGTGGACCGCGAGCTGCGCCACAGGCGTCGATTCATCCCGGTGATGGTGCGCGAGTTCCTGAGCTGGGAGGACATGGCGCGCATCGAGGTGAGCGCGCCGGAGCTGCCGGGCATCATCGTCGACGTGGGGACGACGCGGATCTACCCGTTCGGCGAGGCGCTCGCGCATGTGGTGGGCTACGTGGCGCCGCCGCAGGAGGCGGACATGGGGGAGGACCCGATGCTGGCGCTGCCGGGCATCCGCATCGGGCGCGCGGGGGTGGAGAAGGCGCGCGACGAGGAGCTGCGCGGCGAGGCCGGCGAGGTGCAGATGGAGGTCAACGCCGTGGGCCGGGTGATCCGCGAGCTGGACCGGCGCGACGGCAAGCCGGGCGACGACCTGGTGCTGTCGCTGGACTACGACCTGCAGAAGAGCGTGCAGGAGCGCATCGGCGACGAGAGCGCGTCCGCGGTGGTGCTGGACTGCCGCAACGGCGAGGTGCTGGCGATGGCGAGCACGCCGTCGTTCGACCCGAGCCTGTTCGACTCCGGGGTGAGCCAGGCGCAGTGGATCGAGTGGACCAAGGACCGGCGCACGCCGCTGATCAACAAGGCGACGGCGGGCGTGTACCCGCCGGGCTCGACGTTCAAGATGGCGGTGGCGCTGGCGGCGCTGGAGGCGGGGACGCTGACGGCGGGGGACCGGGTGAGCTGCCCGGGCTACATCGACGTGGGCGACGCGCGGTTCCACTGCTGGAAGAAGGGCGGGCACGGGTCGCTGGACCTGCACGGCGGTCTCAAGAACAGCTGCGACGTCTTTTTCTATGCGGTAGCGGAACGAGTTGGCATGGACCGGATCGCGCAGGCCTCGCACAAGCTGGGGCTGGGGACGGAGCTTGAGGTGGACCTGCCGGGGCAGCGGGTGGGGCTCATTCCGACGCCGGCTTGGCGGCGGGCGCACGGGCATCCGTGGAACCTGGGCGACACGATCGTGAGCGGGATCGGGCAGGGCTACATCCAGGTCACGCCGCTGCAGCTCGCGACGTACACCGCGCGGATCGCGACGGGGCGCGCGGTGCAGCCGCACCTGACGCGGCTGGTCGGCGGGGCGATGCAGCAGGGGTCGGCGGCGAGCGACTGGCCGGCGCTGGGGATGGGGGAGAAGGCGCTGGCGGCGGTGCGGGCGGGGATGCACGCGGTGGTCAACGAGGCGGGGGGAAGCGGCATCAACGCCAGGCTGCCGCTGGCAGGGGTGACGATGGCGGGCAAGACAGGGTCGGCGCAGGTCAGGCGGGTGTCGCGCGAGACGCGCGAGCACGGGCACTTCGATTCGAGCAAGCTGCCGTGGGAGTTCAGGCCGCACGCGCTGTTCGTCTGTTTCGCGCCGTACGAGGCGCCGAAATACGCGATCGCGGTGGTGATCGAGCACGGCAACGCAGGGGCGGCGGCGGCGGCGCCGCTGGCGCGGGACCTGATGGTGCAGACGCTGACGCGCGATCCGGCGGAGCGGCAGGGCGGGCAGACGGTGGCGGCACGGTGAGGGAAGGAAGGTCGGGGCTTCGCCTCGAACCCCGCCAAAGGCTCGCCTTTGGAATCCAATACTCGAGTCGAGGGTTTCCGAACGGCTCGGCCCTTTGGCGGGTTCGGGCGGAGGTGCCCGAGGATTCCGATCGCCCGCCTGGGCCATCGGGATGGGCACCGGAGGGAGAGCCGGACCCTGCCTTCTTCCGGAGGGGCTCGCGGTGATCCTGGAGCGGCGGCTGATCCGGGCGGAGCCCTCGTTCGGGCTGCTCACCAAGCTGGTGCAGGTGAGCTGGCTGTACGTCGTGCTGCTGTGCGCGCTGGCGGGGGTGGGGTACGTCGCGCTGTACTCGGCGGGCGGAGGGCCGCTGCCGTATGCGGCGCCGGACGCGATCCGCTTCGCGGCGGGGCTGATGATGATGCTCTGCATGGCCATGGTGGACATCCGGTTCCTCGCGCGGTTCTCGTGGGTGATGTACGCGGGGGCGCTGGGGCTGCTGGGCCTGGTGCTGCGGATGGGGCACGTGGGGAAGGGCGCGGAGCGCTGGATCAGCCTGGCCGGCGTGCAGGTGCAGCCGTCGGAGCTGATGAAGGTGGCGCTGGTGATGGCGCTGGCGTCGTGGTTCCACAAGGCGTCGTGGGCGAAGGTGGGCAACCCGCTGTTCCTCGTGCCGCCCGCGCTGGCGATCGCGGTGCCGGTGGTGCTGATCCTCAAGGAGCCGAACCTGGGGACCGCGTTCATCACCGGGGTCGTGGGGGCGAGCGTCGTGCTGGCGGCGGGGATGCGGTGGTGGCTGGTGGCGCTGGTGGCGCTGCCGGTGCCGTTCGCGGGGCGGTTCGCCTACGCGCACCTGCACGACTACCAGAAGGCACGGATCACCACGTTCTTCAGCCCGGAGAGCGATCCGCTGGGGGCGGGATACAACATCATCCAGTCCAAGATCGCGCTGGGGTCGGGGGGGATGTGGGGGAAGGGGTTCATGAACGGGACGCAGAACCACCTCAACTTCCTGCCGGAGAAGCAGACGGACTTCATCTTCAGCATCATCGCGGAGGAGTGGGGGCTGGTGGGGAGCCTGGCGGTGCTGGGGCTGCTGCTGCTGATCGTGATGGGGGGGATGCTGATCGCGCTGCGCTGCCGCCACCAGTACGGGCGCTTGCTTGCGATCGGGATCAGCGTGAACTTCTTCATGTACGTGTTCGTCAACATCGCCATGGTGACGGGGGCGATCCCGGTGGGGGGCGTGCCGCTGCCGCTGGTGAGCCACGGGGGGTCGGCGATGCTGACGGTGATGTTCGCGTTCGGGCTGCTGATGTCGGTGCACGTGCACCGCGACGTGGAGTTCGGGGAGAAGCGGGAGGAGGACTAGCCTGGCGCCGGCCGGCGGCGGGGCGGCCTGTTCCGGGGTTGCGCGTGCCCGCGGGCGCCATCGGGTCAGGAAGAGCCTGCCGACGATCGCCAGGGTGAGGGCGATGCTGGTGCCGACCATCCAGGTCAGCAGGGCGAGCCTGCTCTCCACCGTGGCGAAGCGGGTCTCGCAGGCGGCGAGTTCCTCGGCCGCCTTGTCGGCGAGGTCGACGGGGACGTGGGCGGCGAGGAAGGCTGCGCGGGTCGCGCCAAGCTGCAGGGCCATCGGTGTGTCTCCTGCGGGGGCATATCGGGTGCGGCGCCCGGTTCGGCCCAGCAAAATCCTTTCGTGCGCCGGTCCAGGGGCGC
>CAXSER010000129.1:0-7416 GCA_964236315.1 uncultured Acetobacteraceae bacterium
GCCGTCCCCGCCTCCGCCGTCCCCGCCCCCGCTGTCGCGGCCCCCGTCCCGAGCAGCGCGCACGCCCCGCCCAGCACGCCGCGACGCGTCGGCCGCCCCACCCGATCACCCATGTGCAGACACGCTCCCGCTTCCCCGGCCCGCAGCGGACCGCGCGTCCCCATACCCGGCGACTCCGGTGCACGAAAACCCCGTCATCGTTCCCGCGAAGGTGAACGCCGTCGCATGCCGCGCGTTAGCCCTCGCGAGAGCCCGCAGCCGCGGGCCGTTCGTCACCCGAGGAGACTACCCGACCATGAACCGCATGACCCGCTGGGGCTTCGCCCTGGCCCTGCTGCCGATCGCCGCCTGTTCCAGCAACACCCCGGCCCCTGTCGCCGAGGCCCCGCCGGCCCCGATGATCGCCCCTGTCGACCAGGCCTTCGTGACCATGGCCGCGCAGGGCGGCATGGCCGAGGTCCAGCTCGCCACGCTGGCGCAGACCAACGCCCGCAGCCCGCGCGTGAAGGCCTACGCCAGCGAGATGATCAAGGACCACAGCGCCGCCAACGACCAGCTGATGAAGATCGCCCAGACCAAGGGCATCACGCCGCCGACCGACCTGAACGACATGCAGAACCAGCAGAAGACCATGCTGACCGCCGAGAAGGGCGCGAAGTTCGACCGCGACTACATGCACGGCCAGGTCACCGACCATCAGGCGATGGTGCAGGCGTTCCAGGACGAGTCGCAGAACGGCCAGGACCCCGACATCAAGGCGTTCGCCGCCAGCACGTTGCCGACCATCCAGCAGCACCTGACCGAGGCGCAGAAGGCCTCCGGCATGAAGATGGCCAAGCCGATGATGCACAAGAAGGCGATGGCCCCCGACTCCAACACCTGATCCCGCCCGGGTCGACCTGCCCGGCGGCGGCGCCACGCCAGGAGGCCGCTCGTCCCGCCACGACCGTCCCGGGGCCATTCGTGCCCCGGGCACCGGCCTGCGATTCCTGCCGGGACGGGCTGCGTGCCCGGATGCGGCCGCAGTTGCGCCCTTGCCATGCCAGAGTTGCGGCGGCGGCAGTTCAAGTTCTCTTCAGACATGTGATGTAGTGTGCGGTGGATCAGCCAGGGTCTGCCGCCGCCAGGAGCCATCCCATGTCCCAGGACCGTCACGACGCCGCCTCGCCCCCCGCCGACAACGCCGCGCGGGTCTGGGCCGAGGAGCGGGCCGCCATCCAGGCGCGCATCGACGAGGCCATCCATCAGGTCTTGACTGCCCCCCTCGCCGCCTGAGGCTTGCCCCGCCGGGCCTCCGCCCTTGAGTCGGGGTTTCCAGAGGCGAGCCTTCGGCGGAGTCCGGAGGCAGAGCCTCTGGCCTTGCCTCACTCCGCCGCCGCCGCCTTCGGCAGCTTCGCCCGCAGCCTGCGGATGCGCCGTGCGTCCGCGTCCATGACGCGAAACTCCACCCCTGACGGGTGGCTGATGACCTCGCCGCGCGCCGGCACCCGTCCCGCGAGCGTGAACACCAGCCCGCCCACAGTCTCGATGTCCGCGCCGCGCTCCTCCGTCGTCAGGATCGGCCCCAGCCGCGTCTCGAACGCCTCCACCTTGAGGCGCGCGTCCACGTCGAGCGTGCCGTCCGGCCGCTCCGTCAGCATCGGCCCCTGCACCTCGTCGTGCTCGTCGGCGATGTCGCCGGTGATCGTCTCGACGAGGTCCTCGATGGTGACCAGCCCGTCGATGCCGCCATACTCGTCGACCACGAGCGCCAGGTGGATGCGCGCCATGCGCATCTGCAGCAGCAGGTCGAGCACCGGCACCTGCGGCGCCACCATCAGCGGGGAGCGCACGATCGACTCAAGCTGGAAGGCGTCCGCGTTGCCGACGTAGCCGAACAGGTCCTTGATGTGGACCATGCCGACGATCTCGTCGAGCTGCTCGCGATACACCGGCAGCCGCGAGTGCCCCTCCGCCCGCACCCGGTCCAGCGCCTGCGCCAGCGTCACGTCGACGGGGATCGCGATGATGTCGGCGCGCGGCACCATGACGTCGTCCGCGGTGATGCCCCGCAGCCTGAGCACGTTGGCGATCAGCGAGCGCTCCTGCCGGTCGAGCCCGTGCAGCTCGTCGTCCGTCTCCGAGCCGTCGACCGATGCCGCCGGCTCGGCCACCAGCTCGGCGACCTGCTCGCGCACGCCGTGCTCCGCGCCGCGCCGCCGCGCCCCGAGGCTGAGCAGCCCCGCCACCCGCGACGCGAGCGTCGAGGCGCTCACCGCCCTCCCCCGCATGGGCCGACGCCGCGTACGGCCCCGCGCTCTGTCCCGCCGCGCAGGGCGCGGAATCCCGGGCCCGCCAGACCGCCGGACGGCACGCCCGCCCCCCGCGCCGCGATGCCGCCAGCCCCGGCCGTGCGGGCGCCCACGCGCCACGGGTTCGGCACGCCCATCCTGTGCAGCAGCCAAGCCTCGCGCAGCTCCATGCGCCTGGCCTCGCCGGCGCCGTGGTGGTCGTGCCCGCGCAGGTGCAGCGCCCCGTGCAGCACCAGATGCGCCAGGTGGTGCGCGGCCGTGCGCCCGGCCGCCGCGGCCTCGCGCCGCACCACGCCGAGCGCCAGCACGATGTCGCCGTCCGTGCCCGGCCCCGCCTCGAAGGTCAGCACGTTGGTCGCGTGGTTCTCCCCGCGGTGCCGCGCGTTGAGCCGCCGCACCGCCTGGTCCGTGGTCAGCAGCACGCTGCCCGCGCCGCCGCCCAGCCGCGCGGCGCGCGCCACGACCCGCCCGCTGCCCCGCACCAGCGCGTGCCAGCGCCGGTCCGCCACGATCACCTCGGGAACGACCGCCTCCGCTCCGCCGGCCGCGATCCCGTGCGGACCGCGCACCCGCGCTCCCGGTTCAAGCGGCTCGCCACCCTCGCCGACGCGAAGATCGCGCTCCCGCGGCGCGACCGCGCCGGCCGATCCCGCCGATGCGGGACCGTCGCTACTTCGTGGTTCCATCTTCATCCGTTCCGGGACGACGCACACCCGCCTGCCCGCGCCCCGCCTGCCCATGCCCCGCCTGCCCATGCCCCGCCTGGTCACGACCCGCCTGGTCACGACCCGCCTGCTCGCGCGCCGGGCCGTTCGCCGCACGGCTGTCGCGCTCGGCGACGGTGCGCTGGTCATAGGCGTCCACGATCCGCGCCACCAGCGGATGCCTGACCACGTCGCGCGAGGTGAACCGCGTGACCCCGATGCCCGCGACCCCCTCCAGCGTGTCGATCGCGTCGCGCAGCCCCGACGGCATCCCCGAGGGCAGGTCCACCTGGCTCAGGTCGCCGGTGATGACCATGCGCGTGCCCTCGCCCATGCGGGTGAGCACCATCTTCATCTGCGCCGCCGTGGTGTTCTGCGCCTCGTCGAGGATGACGAACGCATGGCTCAGCGTGCGCCCGCGCATGAACGCGAGCGGTGCCACCTCGATCTCGCCCGTGCCCATGCGCCGGATCACCTGCTCGCCCGGCATCATGTCGTGCAGCGCGTCGTACAGCGGCCGCAGGTAGGGGTCGACCTTCTCCTTCATGTCGCCCGGCAGGAAGCCGAGCCGCTCGCCCGCCTCCACCGCCGGCCGCGACAGCACGATGCGGTCCACCTGGTTGGACTGCAGCATCGCCACAGCCTGCGCCACCGCGAGGTAGGTCTTGCCCGTGCCCGCCGGACCGAGCGCGAACACCATCTCGTGCTTCGCGAGCATCTCCATGTACGACGTCTGCCCTGGCGAGCGCGGTCCCACCGCCCCACGCTTGGTGCGGATCGCCGGCAGGTCCGACAGCGGCAGCCGCGGGTCCGCCTCCGCGCCGCCCGACGCCATGCGCCCGCCGCGCCTGTCCCGCCCGCCGTCGCGGCCGCCGCGGAACGAGGCTCCGCCCGGCTGCGCGATGCCGCCCTGCGCCATGCCCTGCGCCGCCATGCCGCCCTGCGACGACATCGCCTGCGCGAACGCCACGCCCTGCACGACGCCCGCCTGCGGCAGCACGACGTGCAGTGCCGGCACCCCGGACGGCTCGCTGAGCCGGATCACCGCGTCGATGTCGCCGAGCCGGATGCTCTCGCCGCGCTCCAGGCGCCGGTACAGCCCGCCCAGCGCCGCCTGCGCCAGCTCCACCCGGTCCGTGTCGCCAGAGATCGCCACCCGGTTGCCCCGGCACGCCAGCCGCACGCCGAGCCCCTGCTCCAGCCGCACCAGGTGGCGGTCATGGTCGCCGAGCAGCAGCGACAGCAGGGCGTTGTCGTCGAACTGCAGCGTCACCGCCCGCCCTGTCCCCGCCGCGGGCAGGCCCGCCACGGGCATCGCCGCCGCGACGGGCATCGCCGCAACGGGCATCGCCGCAACGGGCATCGCCGCGACGGGCATCGCCGCCGGGAGGGGGAGGGGGGCCGCGCCCGGACCCGCGAGGGGCTGGGGGGTGGTGGCGTCGGTCTGGTTGATCAAGCGCAGGCTCTCTCCTGGTTGGCGATGACGGGTGCGGCGGCGCGCGGACCGGCCGGGCTTCCGGCCCCGACTGGGTGTCCCAGCAACGAGTTGGGGTGCCCCACCGCGATCTGCACCTCCACCACCTGGCCGACGAGCGACATCGGCCCCACGAGGTGCACCGGCTGCAGGTAAGGCGAGCGCCCCGACACCTGCCCGGCATGCCGCCCCGCCCCGGTGAACAGCACCGGCAGCGTCCGCCCCGCGCAGTCCGCGTTGAACGCCGCCTGCTGCGCCCGCAGCAGCGCCTGCAGCGACTGCAGCCGCTCGTCGCGCACCGCCTCCGGCACCTGTTGCGGCGCGCCCGCCGCCGGCGTCCCCGGCCTGGGCGAGTACTTGAAGCTGAACGCCTGCGCGAACCCCACCGCCTCGACCAGCCGCAGCGTCGCGGCATGGTCCGCGTCCGTCTCCCCGGGGTGCCCCACGATGAAGTCCGACGACAGCGCGAGGTCCGGCCGCGCCGCCCGCAGCCGGTCCACCAGCCGCAGGTAGTCCTCCGCCGTATGCCGCCGGTTCATCGCCGCCAGCACCGTGTCCGACCCCGACTGCACCGGCAGGTGCAGGAACGGCATCAGCTGCGGCAGGTCCCGGTGCGCCTCGACCAGGCAGTCCCCCGCCGCCGCGTCGCCCTCGGCCATGTCGCGCGGGTGCGACGTCGTGTAGCGCAGCCGCGCCAAGCCCGGGATCCCCGCCAGCGCCCGCAGCAGCCGCGCCAGACCCCACGTGCCGCCGTCCGGCGCCTCGCCATGATACGCGTTGACGTTCTGCCCCAGCAGGGTGATCTCGCGCGCGCCCTGCGCCACCAGCCTGCGCGCCTCCGCCAGCACCGAGCCCGCCGGACGGCTCGCCTCCGCGCCCCGCGTGTAGGGCACCACGCAGAACGAGCAGAACTTGTCGCACCCCTCCTGCACCGTCAGGAACGCGGTGACTCCCTGCGGCGCCGCCGCGTCCGGCAGGAAGTCGAACTTCTGCTCGGGCGGGAAATCCGTCTCGACCACCGCGCCCGCCGCCCGCGTGGCCCGCGCCACCATCTCCGGCAGCCGGTGGTAGGTCTGCGGCCCGAGCACGATGTCCACGTACGGCGCCCGCGCCAGGATCTCCGTCCCCTCCGCCTGCGCCACGCACCCCGCGACCGCGAGGATGGTGCGCTGCCCCCGCTCCGCCCGCGCCTGCTTGACCAGGCGCAGCCGCCCCAGCTCGGAGAACACCTTCTCCGCCGCCCGGTCGCGGATGTGGCAGGTGTTGAGCACGATCATGTCCGCGTCGTCCGGCCCGTCCGCCGGCCCGTACCCGACCGGCGCCAGCACGTCCGCCATGCGCAGGCTGTCGTACACGTTCATCTGGCAGCCCCAGGTGATGACGTGCAGCCGCCGCCGCTCCGGGCGCGCCACCACCCCGTCGTCCGGCACGGCGGCAGGCTCTGCAGGCGAAGCGGTCATCGGCGCACGATCCCGGGCCCGCCCGGAACAGCCCGGCGGGAACGGGAGGAATCGGGACGGCTCGGGAGCGAGTCAACCCTGGAGACGGCGTGCCGCAGCGGCGCTGGTCCTGTGCCTGGAAGGGCCGAGTGTCGCAGGACGCACCCGCCGCGTGTCAAGTGATTCGCCGAAGACAGCAAGGTCGGGCTCTGCCCGAACCCGCAAAGGGTCCGAGGACCCTTTGATCCCTTTGACTTGAGGGAAGGCGATCCAGGGGCCCGGCCCTTGGCGGAGTCCAGAGGCAGAGCCTCTGGCCTTCCTTGTCCTACTCTGCCGCCCGGTTCTGCCGCAGCCGCGCCGCGCCCTCCGCGACCTGCGCCCAGGCCGCCTGCGCCAGCACCTTGCGCGACGCGAACTCCGCGGGGTCCAGCGCCGGGTGCAGCCACACCGTCGCCCGCATCCCCCTGCACTGCAGCAGCCGCCAGGCGTGCGGCGCGAGATCCATGCCGCCGTACCACGCGAACAGCGCCCGCCCCGCCCGCCCCACCGGCAGCCCGCCGAGCCGGTCGTAGACGACCGACACCGGCTGCACGAGCGGCCCCGCCTTGACACCCGGATCCGCCCCTGCCTGCCCGGCGCCGACCGCCGCGAAGAACGCCGAGTGGAACGGCAGCACCCGCGTGCCGTCCGAGCTGGTGCCCTCGGGGAACAGCAGCAGGTTGTCCCCCGCCGCCAGCCGCCCCAGCAGGTCGTCGCGCTCCTGCCCGGTGCGCGCGCGCGTGCGGCTGACGAACACGGTGCGCCCGAGCCGCGCCACGGTGCCGATGCCCGGCCAGCGCGCCACGTCCGCCTTGGACACGAAGCACGCCTCCAGCCGCCCGCCGAGCACGGGGATGTCGAGCCACGAGCTGTGGTTGGCCGCGAACACCACCGGCCGCCCCGGCACGCGCGCCACCGCGCCCACCACGCGCACCTCCATGCCCACGAGCCGCGCCACCACCGCCCAGAACACGCGCGCGAACACCACCTTGCCCCGCCCCGGCAGCGCCAGCAGCACCGCCTGCACCGCGCACGACCCCAGCGTCCAGGCGAGCAGCAGGGCCAGGCGCAGCCCGGCCTGCACCGGCCGCGGCGTGGCGCGCAGCGGCGGCGCGGCGTCGTGGCCGGGGGCATGGCCGAGGCAGCCTGCCTGCACCAGGCGCGGGCGGGCGGGCGGCTCGCCGAGGCTGGCGTTGGTGGGCGCGACCGGCCTGCGCGAGCGGCCCCGTGGATCCTGCATTGCCGATCTGTAACGCCCTGCGCCGCCCGCGGCAACGACGGCAAGCGCGCACGATTTGGGGAAGCGCGCGGACCGGCGATGGGCTACCAGACCTGCAATGGATCGCCAGGCCCCGACCCGGAGCACCGCCCGCGCCGACCCGGCGAACCCCACCCCGCGGCGGCGCGAGGGCGAGGCCGTGGCGGCGCATCCCCGGCCCGCCGCCCGGACGCCCGCAGCCCCGGCCTCC
>CAXSER010000130.1:0-7363 GCA_964236315.1 uncultured Acetobacteraceae bacterium
GCCGCCGAAGATGTTGACCAGGATGCCCTCCACCTTCGGGTCGGACAGGATGATGCGGAACGCCGCCGCCACCCGCTCCTTGGTGGCGCCACCGCCCACGTCGAGGAAGTTCGCCGGGCTCGCCCCGTACAGCTTGATGATGTCCATGGTCGCCATCGCCAGCCCGGCGCCGTTGACCATGCAGCCGATCGTGCCGTCCAGCGCCACGTAGTTCAGGGAGTGCCGCGCCGCCTCGATCTCCTTGGCGTCCTCCTCGCCCTCGTCGCGCAGCGCCTCGATGTCGGGGTGGCGGAACAGCGCGTTGTCGTCGAAGCTCACCTTGGCATCCAGCGCCACGATCTCGCCCGCCCTCGTCACCACCAGCGGGTTGATCTCCACCACCGAGCAGTCGAGCGAGACGAAAGCATCGTACATCCGCGTCACGAACGCCGTGAGGTTCTTCGCCTCGCGCCCGTGGAACCCGAGCGCGAACGCCAGCCTGCGCCCGTGGTAGTCCGACACGCCGGTCGCGGGGTCGACGCTGACCCGCAGGATCTTCTCCGGCGTGCGCTCGGCCACCTCCTCGACCTCCACGCCGCCCTCGAGGCACGCCATGATGACGACCCGCCCCGTCTCGCGGTCCACCAGCAGCGACAGGTACAGCTCGCGCGCGATGTCGCACCCGGCCTCCACGTACACCCGGCTCACCACGCGCCCCGCCGGCCCGGTCTGCTTCGTCACCAGCGTCCGCCCCAGCATCGCCTCGGCCGCCGCCCTGACATCGGCCACCGAACGCGCCAGCCGCACGCCGCCAGGCCGCCTGCCGGCCTCGTGCGGCCCCTCCATCTCCTCGGCGATGAACCCGGCGCCGCGCCCGCCGGCATGGATCTGCGACTTCACCACGTACACCGGCCCCGGCAGGCGCCCCGCCGCCGCCGCCGCCTCGTCGGGCGTCCACGCAAGCCCGCCGTCCAGGACCGCCACCCCGAAGCCGCGCAGCAGCGCCTTGGCCTGGTACTCGTGGATATTCATCTGACCGCACCCGACGCTGTTGAACTGTACAATGAAACCCGAAGGGCCGCGCCCGGACCGCGCCGGAGACAACCCCTCGAAGCCTGATGCGGCAAGGTGCCGGCAGCACACATCAAGGCAGCACCCCGGCCAAGGACCGGGAGCGGGACTCCCGCTCCTGCGTGCCGCCCGCGCCTCAGACGCCGAGCTTGCGGAAGTCCTCCACGAGCTTCTTCACCGCGTCGCACGACTTGTCGAACGCCACCTTCTCCGCGTCGGTGAACTTCACCTCGACGATGCGCTCCACGCCGCCCGCGCCGATCACCACCGGCACGCCCACGTAGAAGTCGTTCATGCCGTACTCGCCGCGCAGCATCACCGCGCAGGGCAGCACGCGCTTCTTGTCGCGCAGGAACGACTCGGCCATCGCGATCGCCGCCGCCGCCGGCGCGTAGAACGCCGAGCCACGCTCCAGCAGCTTGACGATCTCGCCGCCGCCGTTCGCCGTGCGCGCGCAGATCGCGTCGATGCGCTCCTGCGTGGTCCAGCCCATCTCGATCAGGTCCGGGATCGGGATGCCCGCCACCGTGGAATAGCGCGTCAGCGGCACCATCGTGTCGCCATGCCCGCCGAGCACGAAGGCGGTGACGTCCTCCACGCTGACCTTGAACTCCTGCGCCAGGAACAGCCGGAACCGCGCGCTGTCCAGCACGCCGGCCATGCCCACCACCCGCTCCGGCGGCAGCCCGGACTTCTGCTGCATCACCCACACCATGACGTCGAGCGGGTTGGTGATGACGATCACGAACGCGCCCGGGCAATGCTGCTTGATGCCTTCTGCCACCTGGCCGATCACCTCGGCGTTCTTCGCCAGAAGGTCGTCGCGGCTCATGCCCGGCTGGCGCGGGAACCCCGCCGTCGCGATCACCACGTCCGACCCGGCGATCGCCGAGTAGTCCGACCCGCCCGACATCGCCGAGTCGAACCCGTCCACCGGGCTCGACTGCATCAGGTCGAGCGCCTTGCCCGCCGCGACGCCGCCGAACACGTCGAACATCACCACGTCGCCGAGCTCCTTGAGCCCGATCATGTGCGCGAGCGTGCCGCCGATGTTGCCGGCGCCGACGAGAGCGATCCTGTTGCGTGCCATGGCTGGCCTCCTCCTGGGTGACGCCGCCACGCTGTCGCCCCGTGACGCGTCGCTGCGGCAGGTCCGGTGCTAGTCCATAGCCTTCCGCCCGGCAAGGAACAGTCGCCCCGCGCAACGGCATGGCAGGCACTCCCTGGCGACCTCCGCCCCCGGGCACACCACGGCGACACCGGCGTGCCTCGCCCGCAGGCACCGGCAGGTCGGAACGCGACCCGCCGGCACCACCGGGACGGTGCGCTCCCTACGAGCGCATCCCGCCCTGCTCCTGGTGCTGCCCCGGCGTCTTGGCCGCATCACCCGGCCCCTCCGTCTCCGGCAGCACCGACGGCTCCTCCGCCTCGCCCGGCGCCTCCACGTCGCCCGGCCGGCTCTCCTCGGCGCCAGAGGCCTCCATGTCGGGCAGCGCCTCGTACTCCTCGGTCTCGACGTTGGCGCCGAACTGCCCGTGGTTGCCGGGCAGCGCGTCGCGCCCCGCCTTCTTCGTGTCGCCCATGATGCGCATCCCCTGCTTCGAGTTCAGCCTCGCACCCCCAACGCGGCCCGCGCTCCCGGGATCGCCGCCCCCCTCGCGATCCGGAAACGCCGCGTGCGCCCCGCCGCCCGGCAGCCCCTTCCCAACCCCGCCCGCGTCCACACCTGCCTCGACGAAGCCGCCACACACCGCGCGGTCCGGAGCGCCCGTGCCCGACCCCACCCGCCTGCTGATCGTGTTCTATTCCCGCACCGGCAGCACCGAGACCCTCGCCCTCGCCGCCGCCGAATCCGCCCGCGAGGCCGGCGCGCAGGTGCGCCTGCGCCGCGCCCGCGAGGTCGTCGACCGCGAGGCCATGAGCCACTCCAAGGGCTGGGCCGAGAATGCCGACCGCCAGAACGCGCTGCACCCCGCCCCCGGCCACGAGGACGCGGAGTGGGCCGACGCCATCCTGTTCGGCACGCCCTGCTACTTCGGCGCCATGGCCACCGAGATGAAGGCGTTCCTCGACCGCCTCGGCCCGCAGTGGAAGAAGGGCGCGCTCGCCGGCAAGGTCGGCGGCGCCTTCGCCACCGCCTCCTGGCCGCACGGCGGCACCGAGGTCGTCACCCTCTCGCTCTACGCCCCCATGGCCCACCTCGGCATGGTCATCACCCCCACCGGCTACACCGACGAGGCCATGCTGGAGGCCGGATCGCCCTACGGCGCCTCGGCCATCGTCGGCGAGGAGAACCGCCCGCCCCGCGACGAGGACCTCGACGCCATCCGCCACCAGGCCCGGCGCATGGTCGCCATCGCCGGCGCCCTCGTCGCGGCAGGCGAGATGCCGAGCCGGCGCGAGGAGAAGTAGGGCAAGGCCAAAGGCTCCGCCTCTGGACTCCGCCAAAGGCTCGCCTTTGGAAACCCCTACTTAGGAAGGCCGGTCCAGGGGCGGCTCGCCCCTGGCGGGTCCGGGCAGAGCCCGGCCTTGCTCACTCCACCGGGTCGCCCGTCGCCGGGTCCGTGTCCAGCGACTGCGTGGCGAACCGCACGAACAGCGCGCCCGTCACCCCGTCGCTGCCGCGCAGGAACAGCGCCCCGTCGCCGCGCACCCGGTTGTCGTCGGCGAAGCTCCCGGAATTGCCCTGCATCATGTGCACGTCGTGCACCCCCCGCTCCGGCGAGAAGCCGAACGTCGCGTCCGCCCCCGCATCCTGGAAGAACTCCCCGAACGCCAGGACCACCGAACCCGCATCCCCGGCCGCCTTCGCCACCTGCGCGTCCAGCAGCGGCCCCAGCGCCCCCGCCCCGCCCTCCGGCGGCGCCGGCATCATCCGCCCAAGCGCCACCAGATCGTCGCGCAGGTAGTCCAGCCCCTGCCCGGCCGGCCCCGTCACCAGCGCCGTGAACCCCGCAGCACCCGCCGCCAGCGCCGGCAGGTCCGCCCGCGTGGCCTGCGCGAACGCCGGATCGAACAGCGCCAGCACGTCGCTCCCGTCCACCGAGCGCACGTTCACCGCGATCCGGTAGCGGCCCCCTGCCTCCACCAGGATCTCGTAGTGCGGCGACGCACCCCCCGACTCCCGCCCGCCGAGCACATGCCCGACCAGCACCCCGTAGGTCCGCGCCGCCCCCTCCGGCTTCATCCGACGATGAACCATGGCCACCTCCCCTTCGCCGGCATCCGAGCCCCGGCACCAGCCGACCATCGCCCGCGAGGGCCGGCCTGGGAATGACATCGCGGGGAAGACCGGCCTGGGAATGACATCGCGGGGAAGAAAGGCCAGGGCTCTGCCCTGGACCCGCAAAGGGCCCGAGGCCCTTTGATCCCATGACTTGAAGCGAGCCGCCGCGAGGCCGGGAGACGTACGTTGGCAAGCGGCGCACGGCGATCCGACACTGCCCTGGATGGCAAACGCATCGCTTCTGGACCTCTACCTCGACGAGGTCCGCCGCGTCCGCTCGGTCAAGATCGGCACCGCCGAAACCAGCTTCTACCCCGCCATGGGCACCCTGCTGAACGCCGCCGGCGCCCAGCTCAGGCCGCGCGTCTTCTGCCTCCATCACCCCTCGGGCGAGGCCGGCATCCCCGACTTCGGCCTGTTCGAGCAGGCCCAGTTCCGCCGCGACGAGCCCCCCGCCTGGAACGCCACCGTCTCGCCCGAGCGCGGCGTCGTCGAGGTCAAGGGCGCCTCGGAGAACATCGCCGCCCTCCTACGCAAGCCGCAGATCCGGGAGAAATACCTGCCTGCCTACGGCCTGGTACTCGCCACCAACCTCTGGCAGTTCCGCCTGGTGCAGGCCGACGGCACCGTCGTCGAGAGCTTCGACCTCGCGGCCGACGAGGCCGGCTTCTGGACGCTGGCCGCCGCATCCCGCCCCGACGCCCTGCGCGACGCCTTTGCCGGCTTCCTCGCGCGCTGCCTGCTCACCCGCGCGCCCCTCGCCCGCCCCTCCGATGTCGCCTACTTCCTCGCCTCCTACGCCCGCGAGGCCCTCGTCCGCCTCGCCGATCAGGCGCAGCTCCCCGCCCTGGGCGGCCTGCGCAAGGGGATGGAGGACGCGCTCGCCATCCGCTTCGACGGCCGCGACGGCGACCACCTGTTCCGCTCCACCCTCGTCCAGACCCTGTTCTACGGCGTCTTCTCCGCCTGGGTCGTCCACGCCCGCGCCGGCGCCCGCGGCTTCGACTGGCGCGCCTCCTCCTGGTCGCTCACCGTCCCGGTGATGAGCCTGCTGTTCCAGAAGGTCGCCACCCCGCAGGCCCTCGGCCCGCTCGGCCTCGTCCCCCTGCTCGACGCCGCCGCCCGCGCCCTGGAACGCGTCGACCGCGACGCCTTCTTCGCCGCCTTCAGCGACGCCCAGGCCGTCCAGTATTTCTACGAGCCCTTCCTCGAATACTTCGACCCCGACCTCCGCCGTCAGCTCGGCGTCTGGTACACGCCCCCCGAGATCGTCCGCTACCAGGTCGAGCGCGTCGACCGTGCGCTGCGCGACGAGCTCGGCGTCGCCGACGGCCTCGCCGACCCCGGCGTCTGGGTGCTCGACCCGTGCTGCGGCACCGGCAGCTACGTCGTCGCCGTGCTCGACCGCATCCGCCGCACGCTCGACGACCGCGGCCTCGGCGACCTCGCCGCCGAGGAGCTGAAACGCGCCGCCACCACCCGCGTCGTCGGCTTCGAGATCATGACCGCGCCCTTCGTCATCGCCCACTGGCAGGTGGCCGAGATGCTGCACGCCGCCCCCCCCCAGCCCGGCGCGCGCGCCGCCACCCACCCCCCCAACGCCCTGACCGGCTGGACCGACACCGAGGCTGGCCCGCCCATCCCCGGCTACGAGGCCCTCGTCGAGGAGCGCGGCGCGGCGGCTGCCGTCAAGCGCGACCGCCCGATCCTCGTGGTCCTCGGCAACCCGCCCTACAACGCCTACGCCGGTCTCAGCCCCGACGACGAAGGCGGTCTGGTCGAGCCCTACAAGGCGGGCCTCCAGGCAATCTGGGGGGTGAAGAAGTTCAACCTGGACGACCTCTACGTCCGCTTCTTCCGCATCGCCGAGCGCCGCATCGCCGAGGGCGTCGGCCGCGGCGTCGTCAGCTACATCAGCAACTGGTCCTGGCTGTTCCTGCCCTCCTTCGTGGTGATGCGCGAGCGCCTGCTGCACGGCTTCGACGCGATCCGGGTGGACTGCCTCAACGGCGACAGCCGCGAGACCGGCAAGCTCACCCCCGACGGCCGGCCCGACCCCTCCGCCTTCTCCACCGACATGAGCCGCGAGGGCATCCGCGTCGGCACCGCGATCACGACGCTGGTGCGCCGCGACGGCACGCACGACCGCTCCGCGCACGCGCAGTTCCGCTCGTTCTGGGGCGCGAGCAAGCGGACAGAGCTGCTGGCATCGCTGGACGATCTTGACGAAGCCGGCCTGTATGCGCCGCTGACGCCGCACGGCGCGAACCGCTACTCGCTTCGCCCCGGGATCACCGCTGCTGATTACGGCTCTTGGCCGTCGCTCGACGCCCTTGCCACGGTCAAGCCGCTCCCCGGCCTCCTGGAGAAGCGCGGTGGCGGGCTGATGAGCATGGACCGCGCTACGCTCGAAGCCAGGATGCGCGCCTACCTCGATCCGGCGCGCAGCTTCGAGGACGCCCGCGTCGCCAACCTGGCGCTGGCGACCGACCGCGCTCGATACGTCGCCAAAGCGGCCCGCCAGTTGGTGCTTGAGCAGGAGGGCTTCGTTCCCGCGAACATCCGGAAGCTGTGCCTGTTCGCGTTCGACATGCGCTGGGCCTACGCGTCACACCCGTACGGCCCATGTGGAACGAGCCTCGCCCCCAGCTTCTCCACACCCTGCCTGATGCCAGCGGCTTTCTCGTCCTGCGCCCGCAGCAGATTGCCGAGCCGGAGGGCTTCCCTGCCTACTGGACCAATTGCCTCGCCGACGATTACGTCCTGCACAAGCACGCTTTCGCCGTCCCCATCATCGAAAACCTCTCCGGCGCCCCCCGCCCCAACCTCTCCAACTCCGCCGTCGCCCACCTCGCCGCCCTCGGCTTCGCCCCCGATCCCGCCGGCGCCGCCCTGATCTGGCACCACGCCCTCGCCACCCTCTACAGCCCCGCCTATCTCGCCGAGAACGCCGGCGGTCTGCGCCAGGGCTGGCCCCGCGTGCCCCTGCCGCCCACCGCCGACGCCCTGCGCGCCTCCGCCGCCCTCGGCGCGCGGCTCGCGGCGTTGCTCGACCCCGACGCCCCCGTCCCCGGCGTCACCGCCGGC
>CAXSER010000131.1:0-7360 GCA_964236315.1 uncultured Acetobacteraceae bacterium
GGGCTCTGCCCGAACCCGCCAAAGGGCCGAGCCCTTTGGAAACCCTCTACTTAAGGAGAGGATTCCAAAGGCGAGCCTTTGGCGGAGTCCAGAGGCAGAGCCTCTGGCCTTGCTTGCTTCCCCGCTCCTCCTGCCTCGTTCCGGTACCCATGCCACCCCGCCGCGCGCAACTCGCACGCCGGGCATGCGCCGCAGCCGTAGCCCCAGTCGTGCCGGTGGCTGCGGTCGCCGCGGTAGCAGGAGTGCGTGCCCTCCACGAGGGTCGCGACCAGCGCCTCGCCCCCCAGCCGCTCCGCCAGCCGCCAGGTCTCCGCCTTGTCGCGCCACATCAGCGGCGTCTCCAGCACGAAACGCCGTGCCAGCCCGAGGCTGACCGCGAGCTGCATCGCCTTGATCGTGTCGTCGCGGCAGTCCGGATACCCGGAGTAGTCGGTCTCGCAGACCCCCGCCACGATCCGCCGCAGCCCGCGTCGCCAGCCCAACGCCGCCGCCGACGCCAGGAACAGCAGGTTGCGCCCCGGCACGAACGTCGTCGGCAGGCCATCGCGCCCGGTCTCGATCGCCACGTCCGCGGTGAGCGCGCTCTCGCCCAGCCCCGCGATCAGGCTGCGCATGTCGAGTACGTGGTCCTCGCCCAGCCGGCCGGGCCACACCGCCGACAAGGCCTCGCGCAGCGGCGGACGGCATTCCAGCTCGACGGCGTGGCGCTGGCCGTAGTCGAAGCCCACGGTCTCGACGCGGGGGTAGCGGTCCAGCGCCCAGGCCAGGCAGGTCGCGCTGTCCTGGCCGCCGGAGAACAGCACCAGGGCGTGGTCGGGAGAGGTCGTGGCCATGGGGGTCCTTCCGGAAGCAAGGCCGGGCTCTGCCCGGACCCGCCAGGGGCGAGCCGCCCCTGGACCGGCATGACTTAAGCACAGGCCGGGCGACGCGCTCCATGT
Organism: uncultured Acetobacteraceae bacterium; assembly: GCA_964236315.1. Classification (GTDB taxonomy): domain Bacteria; phylum Pseudomonadota; class Alphaproteobacteria; order Acetobacterales; family Acetobacteraceae; genus CAXSEF01. The sequence continues at coordinate 939 of CAXSER010000131.1, forward strand.
GCGCCGGGGTCCGGGGGGCGGCTCGCCTCCCGGCCTTGCCTTGCTGGCGATCACAGGCCTGCGCCCCCACATCCCCGGCCATGGACCTGGATTTCAGCGAAGACGAGATCGCCCGCTACTCCCGCCACATCCTGCTCGCCGAGATCGGCGGCACCGGCCAGGCGCGGCTGCGCGCGGCGCGGGTGCTCGTGGTGGGCGCCGGCGGCCTGGGCTGCCCGCTGGCGCTCTACCTGGCCGCGGCCGGCGTCGGCACCATCGGCCTTGTCGACGACGACCGCGTCGAGCTGTCCAACCTGCAGCGCCAGATCGCCCACACCGTGGCCTCGCTCGGCCGGCCCAAGGTCGAGTCCGCCGCCGCCGCCATCGCCGCCCTCAACCCCGGGACCATGGTCCACGCCCACGACACCCGGCTCGACGCGGGCAACGTGCTCGGGCTGATCGAGGGCTACGACGTGGTGTGCGACGGCTCCGACAACTTCGCCACGCGCTTCCTGCTGGCCGACGCCTGCGTGCTTGCAGGCCGCACCCTGGTCTCGGCGGCGGTGCTGCGCTTCGAGGGCCAGCTCTCCACCTTCAGGCCGCACGCCGACCCGGACGGGCCCTGCTACCGCTGCCTGCACCCCGTGCCGCCGCCGCCGGGGCTGGTGCCGGCGTGCTCGGAGGCGGGGGTGATGGGCGCGGTCACCGGTGTGATGGGCACGCTGCAGGCCACCGAGGTGGTCAAGGAGATCGTCGGCATCGGAGAGGGCCTCTCCGGCAGGCTGCTGGTCTGGGACGCGCTGGCGGTGCGGTTCCGCACGGTGCGGCTGCGGCGCGACCCGGACTGCGCGCTGTGCGGGCCGCACGCCACGATCCGCAGCCTGGCGGGCCACCCCGGGTTCTCCGACGCCGGCGCCGTCCTCGCCTGCGACGCGCCCGGTACGGGCCAGGAGCCATCCGGCCAGGGCGGCGGGGCCGAAGCCGTGCATGCCTACTGAGCCGCTCGCCCTGCTCCTGCTGTCGGGCAGCCAGGAGCGGGCGCACTACGCCTTCGTGCTGGCGGCGGGCGGGGCGGCGCTGGGCCGCCGCGTGGTGCTGTTCGCGACCAACCGCGGCTGCCTGGCCCTGTGCCGCGACTGGTCGGCGCTCGACGATGCCGCGCGGGACGCGACGCTCCAGGCACGCGGCGTGGCCGGCCTGTCGGAGCTGCGCGAGGCCGCAGTCGAGCTCGGGGTCAGGCTGATCGCCTGCGAGGCCGGGCTGCTCGCGGAAGACATCGCGCGCGAGGAACTGATCGAGGGCGTCGAGGTCGCAGGCATCGCCACCTTCCTGGAGGCGGCCGGCCACGGCCAGATCGTCTCGCTCTAGCCTGACCGGCTGCCCGGACGCCACGATCCGGCTCGGGGTGTCGCATGCAAATGCCGAGGCGGCGCTGGCGGTGCTTGACCGGCTCCGGGCAGGCTTGGCACGCAGGGGGATGCGTCACGTCCCCCCTGGCCTGTTCCTGCTGATCCTGTCCGGCCTGCCGCTCCCGGCGGGCTCCGGCGCGCGGGCCGCCGATCCCGTGCCCGCCGACCCGCAGCACCACGCCACCCCGGCCGTGCACCCTGGCGCGAGCGACGTCGCCCGGACAGGCGCCCACCCCGCGTCGCCCGGCCCGGCGCATGTCGCCCCCGCGCACCCCACAGCCGCACACCCTGCGCCCACGCCGGTGCACGCCGGGCCCGCGGCCGCGCAGGCGAGCCACCCATCCGCCCAAGGCTCCGTTCCTGCGCATCCCGGTTCCTCCCACCCCGGCCCGGTGCATGCCGGCTCGGCTCACCCCGGCTCCGGGCACCAGGGGCCAGCCCATCCGGGTTCGGGCAAGCCCGTGCCTGCCCATCCCGCGCCCGCGCCGGTCCCGGTCGTCGAGCCCACGCCGCTGCCGGCAGCGCCCGACAAGGGCAGCAACACCGGGCTGCCGCTGCCGCGCTGGTCGGCGCTGCGCACGGAGGAGGTGAACCTGCGCACCGGCCCGGGCACGCGCTACCCGATCGACTGGGTGTACAAGCGGCGCGACCTGCCGGTGAAGGTGGAGCGCGAGTTCGACGTGTGGCGCCTGGTGGCCCTGCCCGACGGCACCAAGGGGTGGGTGAGCGGCGCCACGCTGGTCACCCACCGCACCTTCAGCGTGGTCGGCACCACGGCCGCGCCGGAACGGGCGATGCGCGCCGCGGCCAGCGAGGACGCCGCCGTGGTGGCCAGGCTCAAGCCCGGGGTGATCGGGCGCATCCGCGCGTGCGACGGCGGCGCCGCATGGTGCCAGGTGCAGGTCGGCGAGTACCGCGGCTGGCTGCGGCGCGACGCGTTCTGGGGGACCGATCCGGGCGAGGCCGTGCAGTGACCGCGCAAGGGAGCAAGGTTGAGGCTCTGCCTCAAACTCCGCCAAGGGCTGGGCCCTTGGATCGCCTCCCTTAAGAGGAGGCAGTCCAGAGGCCCAGCCTCTGGCGGGTCCGGGCAGCGCCCGGCCTTGCTTGCCTCAGCGCTCCGACAGATCGAGCAGCGCCGCGAATCCCGCCTCGCTGCCCAGCGCCAGCACCGCCCCGTCGCCGCTCCACGCCAGCGCCGAGATCGCTCCTCGCCCCGACGCCAGCAGCGGCAGCACGCGCGCGGTCGGGATGTCCACCGCGACCACCGTGCCGTCGGAGAACCCGGCCGCGACCAGGTCGCGCTCCGGGTGGCAGGCGACGCGGGTGCAGGTGATCCCGTCCGGCGCGGTGGCCAGCTCGGTGGGCGCCTTGCCCATCGGCCCGCCGCCGTGGAACGGCCACAGCACGATGCTCTCCGCCCCGGAGCTGGCCAGCCACTTGCCCGTGCGGCTGAACGACAGCGACTCCGTCTTCGTCGGGTAGCCGCTCATGCGCATGTGCTGCCCGTCCGCCAGCCGCCAGCCGTGCAGCGCGTTCTCCTGCATCGTCGTGACCAGCGCCTCGCCCGCAGGGTGGAGGGCGAGCCCGGTGTGGCTGCCCTTCCACTCCAGCACCCGGGCGCTGTCGGTCTTCGCCGCCACGAACCAGAGCGACGCCCCGTTGTAGTGCGACGCCGCCACCCGCTTTCCCTTCGCGTCGAACGCCAGGCCCGTCACCGTGCTCGGGTGCTCCAGCACCTTCAGCGTGCCGCCCTGCGCGTCGAACACGTGCGCCCGCTTGCCGACCGAGCACGCCAGCAGCCCTGCCTTCGGGTCGGCGTGGCTCGCGACCTGCTCCACCCACTTCATGCCGAAGCGGGCGACCTCCGTGCTCTCCCCAGCGGCCGTGGTGCGCCGGAAGCCGCCGTCGTCGCCGCCGGTGACGAAGCCGCCCTGCGTGACGTCGGGCGCCAGCGCCAGCAGACCGCCGTCGTGCGCCTGCACTGCCTGCCAGGGGCCGGCGCGGGGCGCCAGGTGCAGCGTGCCGTCCGCGGTCGCGAACGCGCAGGTCGCGCCGTCGCGGGAGAAGCACGCGGCGACCACGTGGGCGTCGAGCGCGTGGTGGGTGCCGCGCTCGGCGAGGAGGTGGTCGGGGGCGAGGGTGTTGCCCATCTCGGATCCTGTTCAGGGAAGGGCAGGAAGGCCAGGGCTCTGCCCTGGACCCGCCGGGGGCAGGCGCCCCCAGACCCGCACACATAGGCAGAAAGCCAACCCAGGTTTCCAAAGGCGAGCCTTTGGCGGAGTCCAGAGGCAGAGCCTCTGGCCTTCCTTATGCCGCGACCTGGCACGCCTCGAAGCCGCGCCGCAGCTGCGGCCGGTTCAGGTTGCGGCCGATGAACACCAAGCGCGAGGTCCGCGCCTCGCCGGCCTTCCACGGGCCGATGAAGTCGCCATCGGCCATCATGTGCACCGCCTGGAACGCGAAGCGCCGGTCCTCGCCCGCGTAGCCGAGGATGCCCTTGGTGCGCAGCAGGTCGCCGCCCTTCTCCGCCAGCAGCTGGCTCATCCAGGCGTTGAACTTCTCCCCGTCGATCGGGCGCGTGGCCTCGAACGACAGGCTGGCGATGTCCGCGTCGTGGCTGTGCTCGTCGCCGTGCTCCAGGAAGTCGGGGTCGAACGCCAGGATGCGCTCCAGCTCGAACGCCCCCTGGTCGAGGATCTCCGACACCGGCACGGCCGAGCGCGTCGCGCGGTGGATGCGCGCGAAGCGGTTGATCGCGCGCACCTGCGCCTCGACCGCGAGCAGCCCGGCCTCGTCGACCAGGTCGGTCTTGTTCAGCACGATCACGTCGGCGAAGGCGATCTGCGCGGCGGCCTCCTCGGAGTCCTTGAGGCGGTCGGGCAGGGTCTTGGCGTCGACCACGGTGACGATCGCGTCGAGCCGGCACTTCGCGCGCACCGTCTCGTCGACGAAGAAGGTCTGCGCGACCGGCGCCGGGTTGGCCAGGCCGGTGGTCTCCACGATGATGCCGTCGAACTTGGTGCGCCGCTTCATCAGCGCGGCCAGGATGCGGATCAGGTCGCCGCGCACGGTGCAGCACACGCAGCCGTTGTTCATCTCGAACACCTCCTCGTCGGTGTCCACGACGAGGTCGTTGTCCACGCCCAGCTCGCCGAACTCGTTGATCACCACGGCATACTTGCGCCCGTGGTTCTCGGTGAGGATGCGGTTCAGCAGCGTGGTCTTGCCGGCGCCGAGATAGCCGGTCAGCACGGTGACCGGGACCTTGGCCTGCTCTGCGGCCGCGTCGCGGGCGGGCGGGCGCTGGTCGGTGGCGGTGGTGTCGCTCATGGGAGGTCTCCGCTGGCTTCGGCCGACATATAGGCGCGCGTCTCCGCCAGTCCCAATCCCAGCAGCAGGAAGAACCACCCCGACAGCGGCATGGAGGTGAAGCTCGACGCCGAGGCGATCGGCCACTCCTGGACCAGCGCCGCGACGAACAGGCCGACCCGCAGGGCGTGGCGACCGGCGTCCGGCCCGGCCCGGCCCGGCCCGCCGCGCCCCGCCGGCCTCCGCCACAGCCCGTGGGACAGGGCGCGCAGCCACGCCGCCACCAGCAGCGCGAACAGCAGCAGGCCGGGCACCCCGGCATCGGTCAGCGCCTGGAGGTAGTGGTTGTGCGGGTGCTGCACGCAGACGTCGGGCGCGCCGCCCCCGCCGTCGCCCCCGCCGTCGCCCCCGCCGTCGCCACTGCCGTCCCCGGCCACGCCGCCGAGCATGTGGAAGGTCGCGGGGTCGGGGCAGCCGGTGCGGTAGCCGTCGAAGCCCCGGCCGGTCCAGGGATTGGCGCGCGCGATCACCAGGGCGCGCACGGCGATGCGGCCGTAGTCGCTCTCGGGGAAGTGGCGCATCTGCTGGCCGAAGCGGGTGACCAGGTGGCCGAAGGTCGGCGGCGAGAGGATCGCGGTGGCGGGCACCAGCAGGGCGGCGGCCAGCAGGCAGGCCAGCACCACGCGACGCAGCCTGGGCAGCAGCAGCCCGCTGACCACCAGGCCTAGCCCGGTCAGCAGCAGCGGCATGCGCTGGCCGATCAGCACCACCGTGACCGCGCCGGCGAGCACCAGCGCCAGCGCGGCCCATCCCCGCCCGCGGGCCATCCAGCGCGCCGCGGTCGGCAGCATGGCGGGGAACAGCAGCCGCGACATCGGCGGGCCGGCGCGCGGCTGCCGGTATGGCCCGGTGAGCGAGCCGTCGCCCCAGCGCGGCCAGCCCCACAGGTTGCGCCCGGCCAGCGCCTGCAGCCAGCACTGCAGGGCGACGTACAGCCCGGCCAGCGCCACCAGCCGCGCCAGCCAGCGCCGGGTCGCGGCCCAGTGCGCCTCGGCCGTCGCTTGCCGCATCGGGTCCGCGGCGCCGCGCCCCGCGCGGATCGTGCCGGCGAGCACCCAGTGCTCCAGCGCCGCCACGAACAGCAGGAAGCGCACCAGCACCACCGCCTGCAGCAGCGAGCGCGCTCCGCCCTGGCCGAGCCCCGCCACCGGCAGCGAGCACGCCACCAGCCACAGCCACCACGTGCCCGCCACCCGCACCCAGCCCGTGCGCAGCCAGCGCCAGTCGCGCTGCCGGGCCGAGTGCAGCAGGAACAGGGCGGCGATCGTGGCGATCAGGGCTTCCGCAAGCCCGCGCCCGTGCAGCAAAACCAGAGGCAGCAGCAGCACCAGCGCGCGCACCGGGCGGGGCGCCAGCCCGGGCGGCAATGGCGACACCGCTGGATCGGGAAAGGCGAGGCGGCGCAGGCCGCCCGCCGCACGTCGCACCCCGGGCGGGGTCACGCGTCGAGATCCATGTCGCCCAAGCCCGTGCCGCCCGTGCCCGTCTCGCCCAGCCAGGCGGCCCGGTGCTCCGCCAGCCGCCGCCGGGCCGCGGGCCGGTCGAACTCGCGCGCCCTGGCAAGGCCCGCCTCCGACAGCGCCGCACGCGCCGCCAAGTCCTCGGTCAGGCGCAGCATCGCCGCCGCCAGTCCGGCGGTGCCCGGCCCGGCGAGCAGCGCCGCAC
>CAXSER010000132.1:0-7353 GCA_964236315.1 uncultured Acetobacteraceae bacterium
TCAAAGGGTCCTCGGACCCTTTGCGGGTCCGGGCAGAGCCCGGCCTTGCTTGCTGTCCCGGGCGTCGCCGTGCCCCTGACGGTGCTGAGCGTGGCGTATGCGCTGGCGCCGGTGGGGCCGGACGCGGTGGGCGGGGCGGAGCAGGTGCTGTCGGCGCTGGACCGGGCGCTGGTGCGCGCGGGGCACCGCTCGGTGGTGGTGGCGCAGGCGGGCTCCGTGGTGGCGGGGGAGCTGGTGGCGGTGCCGACGGTGTCCGGGGCGCTGGAGGCGGGGGAGCGCGCGGCGGCGGAGGCGGCGACGCGGGCGGCGGCGGGGGCGGTGCTGGCGCGCGGCGGGGTGGATCTGGTGCACATGCACGGGATCGACTTCGCGGCGACGATGCCGGGGTCGGGGCCAGGCGGGCCGCCGGTGATGGTGACGCTGCACCTGCCGCCGGCGTGGTATCCGGCGGGGGCGCTGCAGCCGGCGGCAGGGGTGTGGCTGGTGTGCGTGTCCGAGGCGCAGCATGCGCGGTGTCCGCCATCGGGGGCGCTGCTGCCGCCGATCGGGAACGGGGTGGACGTCGAGGCGCTGGGGGCGGCGCGGCGGGCGTGCCGGGGGTATGCGGTGTGCCTGGGGCGGGTGTGCCCGGAGAAGGGGCAGCATCTCGCGGCGGAGGCGGCGCGGCTCGCGGAGACGACGCTGCTGCTCGCGGGCGAGGTGTTCGGGTATCCGGAGCACCAGGCGTACTTCACGGACGAGGTCGTGCCGCGGCTGGATGCGCGGCGGCGGTTCGTGGGCGCGGTGGGGTTCGCGCGGAAGCGGCGGATGCTGGGGTCGGCGCGGTGCCTGCTGGTGCCGAGCCTGGCGGAGGAGACCAGCTCGCTGGTGGCGATGGAGGCGCTGGCGTGCGGCACGCCGGTGATCGCGTTCCCGGTGGGTGCACTGCCGGGGATCGTGCGCGACGGGGTGACGGGGTTCCTGGTGGACGACGTGGCGGGGATGGCGGACGCGATCGGGCGGGCGGGGGCGCTGGACCGGGCGGCGTGCCGGGCGGACGCGGAGGCGCGGTTCTCGGCGGCGCGGATGGCTCGGGAGTATCTGGCGCTGTACGGCAGGCTGGCGGCGTGAGCGGCGTCGAGGTGATCCGCGACGAGGCGGGGCTGCGGGCGCTGGTGCCGGCATGGCAGGCGCTGTGGCGCTCGGTGCCGGGGGCGTCGCCGTTCCTCTCGCCGGCGTGGCTGATGCCGTGGTGGCGGCAGTTCGGGACCGGGGCGCCGCGGGTGGCGGTGCGGTGGGGGGAAGGAAGGCCAGGGCTCTGCCCTGGACCCGCCAGGGCGAGCCGCCCTGGACCGGCGCATGCCGAGGCGGCGGGCCCTGCCCTGCTCTCACTGCTCGCGCTGTACGAGATCGACGATGCGCATGGGCGGCGGGTGCTGCCGATGGGGGTGGGGCTGACGGATCATCTCGACGCGCTGGGGCCGGCGGAGGGGCTGCTGGAGGCGGCGCTGGACGGCGAGGCGGCGTGCGACCTGCCGGAGCTGGCGCCGGGGGCGGGGCTGCTGGGCGCGGCAGCGCCGGCGGGGTGGGCGGAGACGGGGTGGGTGGGCGATCCGTGTCCGGTGCTGGTTCTGCCGGGGAGCTTCGAGGCGTTGCTGGCGGGGGTGTCGCGGGGGACACGGCGCTACTGGCAGCAGGCGGGGAAGCGGGCGGGCGAGGTGCGGGTGGAGCGGGCCGGGCGCGAGGTCGGGGTGGGGGCCGCGCTCGACGTGCTGTTCGCGCTGCACGCGCTGCGCTGGGAGGCGCGCGACGAGGCGGGGGTGCTCGCGGATGAGCGGGTAAGGGCGTTCCATCGGGAGGCGGCGCCGGGGCTGCTGGCGGAGGGGGCGCTGCGGCTGGAGGTGCTGCGGGTCGAGGAGCGGGCAGCGGCGGCGCATCTGTCGCTGCTGTGCGAGGGGCGGCTGCTGCACTACCTGACGGGGTTCGATCCGGCGCTGGAGGCCGTGCGGCCGGGGACGCTGCTGCTCGGGCACCTGATCGCGGAGGCGATCGCGGAGGGGCGGCGGGAGCTGCGTTTCCTGCGCGGGGGGGGGGGGTACAAATACGCGGGGGGCGGGGTGGACCGGATGAATGTCGGGCGCAGGCTGAGGCGGGAGACGTGACGAACCGGGCAGGACCGCGGCGGTGTGCCGCCCGTGATGCGGGTCCGGGGGCGCCTGCCCCCGGCGGGTCCAGGGCAGGGCCCTGGCCTTGCCTTGCCTGCGTGCCGCGATGACCGCGATCGAAATGGCCCTGGCGGGACGGATCTCGCCGGAGATCGCGCTGGCGCGGATGGTGCTGGGCGGGGCGTCGGTCGTGGAGATCGAGGCGGAGCTGGCGGCGCGTGCGGGCGAGCCAGGGGCGACGGGGATGCTGGCGCTGGTGGCGGGGTGCCGGGGGTCGCTGGAGCGGCTGGCCGGGGTGTTCGAGGGGACCGGGCTGGACCATGGGGAGGCGGGCGGGGCGGAGCTGATCGCGCGGGTCGCAGGGGCGTACGACGTCGCGGTGGGGCGCTCGCCGGAGGCCAGCGTGGCGGCGTACTCGCTGGGGGATGCGGCGACGCTGGCACGGGCGACGGGCGAGCTGGTGGGGTGGCTGGAGGGCGCGGGGGTGCTGCCGGAGGGGGCGGACGTGCTCGACCTCGGGTGCGGGATCGGGCGGGTGGCGGCGGCGATGCTGCCGCGGGCGCGCTCTGTGCTGGGGCTGGACGTGTCGGCGGGGATGGTGGCGGAGGCGCGGCGGCGGTGCCCGGACCCGCGGCTGCGGTTCGAGGTGACGCACGGGCGGGATCTTGCAAGCGTGGCGGCAGGGGGGTTCGACCTGGTGCTGGGGTCGGACTGCTTCCCGTATCTGGTGCAGGCGGGGCTGGCGGGTGCGCATGTCGCGGGGGCGGCGCGGGCGCTGCGAGCGGGGGGGGCGCTGGTGGTGCTGAACCTGTCCTACCGGGGCGATGCGATGGCGGACCTGGCGGATGCGGCGCGCTGGGCGGGCGAGGCGGGGATGGTGCTGGAGCGGGCGGGGGAGACGCCGTTCACTCTGTGGGACGCGAGCGCGTGGGTGTTCCGCAAGGGGTAGCGGAGGCCGGAGTGACCGGGCGGGAAGGCAAGGTTGAGGCTCTGCCTCAAACTCCGCCAGGGCGAGCCGCCCTGGACCGGCTCCACTTAAGAAAGCCGGTCCAGGGGCGGCTCGCCCCTGGCGGGTCCGGGCAGAGCCCGGCCTTGCTTCCTATGCCAGCAGCGAAGCCGCGTGACGCAGGTCCTCGACGAAGGCGGCGTATTCGCGGGCCTTGGCGTCCTCGTCGGGCAGGCGGAGCAGGTAGGACGGGTGGACGGTGACGAAGGCCTGGGCGTTGCCGTCGAGGGCGATCGGGCGGGAGCGCTCGCGGCCGATGGTCACGGCGCGGCCGAGCACGGCGCGGGCGGCGGTGGCGCCGAGGGCGACGGTCAGGGCGGGGCGGATGGCGGCGCGCTCGGCCTGGAGCCAGGCGTTGCAGGCGTTGATCTCAGCGACGCCCGGCTTGACGTGGATGCGGCGGCGGCCGCGGGCCTCGAACTTGAAGTGCTTGACGGAATTGGTGACGTAGACGGTGGTGCGGTCGATGCCGGCCTCGGCCAGGGCGCGGTCGAACAGCTGGCCGGCGGGGCCGATGAACGGGCGGCCGGCAAGGTCCTCCTGGTCGCCGGGCTGCTCGCCGACGAACATCAGGCGGGCGTCGGCCGGGCCCTCGCCGAACACGGTCTGGGTGGCGGGCTCCCACAGCGGGCAGCGGCGGCAGTCGGCGGCCTCGGCGGCCAGGGCGACGAGGTCGCCGGAGAGGTGGGCGGCGGTGGCGGGCTCGGCGTCGGCGGGAGCGGCGGCTGGGACCCTGGGCATCTTTCTTTCCTTCGGGGGCGAGATGGTCGGGCGCTCGACCATCTGCTCGGTGCGGCTCTGGGCGTCGCGGATCAGGCCGGGGATGGCGGCGGCCTCGGGCAGGTTCTTCCAGTACTTGCGGGGCATCTCCGAGGTCATGGCGCCGACCTTCAGGCGGGCGGGGTTGAAGATCGAGGAGAAGTAGGCGCGCCAGTACTCGGCGAGGGCGTCGTCGTCGGGAAGCTGCGAGCGGTCGGCGCCGGGGGTGAAGGTCAGGGCCTCGCCGTCCCAGTGGGCGCAGCGGTCGGGCGTCAGGATCGACCACTGCATGGTGGCGAAGCGGCGCACGAAGAACGGGGCGTTGGCCTCGACGATGAAGTGGTCGGGCTCGAACCAGGCGACGTAGCGGGCGGGCGACATCTCGCCGGCGGGCCGGGCGTCGATCGAGGCCAGCAGGTCGGCGGGGGAGTTGTCCGCGCGCGACGTGGGGGACGGGGCGACGATGGAAGCTTCGTGCAGGCCGGCGCGGGGCTCGTCCGCGGGGTCGTCGGGCACGACGGGCGACGGGCCGAGGCCGCCGGTGTCGCGGACCTCGCGGAAGCGCACGAAGGCCCGCATCTTGTGGGTGTCGCGGCGGACGGCCTGGGCGAGGCGCTGCACGCGCTGCACCTGGGGGTCGGCGGCATCCTCCAGCAGCTGCTTCTCCCCGTGGTGGGCGCGCCAGACCAGGCGGTAGAGCAGGGCGAAGCGCTCGGCGTCGCGGGCCTGGATCGCGGTCTCGGCCAGGTCCACGAGGGCGCGGGAGACGCTGAAGGTGCCGACGGGCGGGGGCGCGTCGGACGGCGGGGCGGCGAACAGGTCGGTCGCCTCGGCCACGGACCAGACGGCGTCCTCCGGGGCGACGCCTTCGAGGGCCAGGGCGCGCGCGGCACGGCGCCAGCCGGGGAAGTCGGTCTCGGTGTCGAGGACGATGCTGCGCATGGGCGTCCAACGTCGGGGGAAAGGCGGGAGTTCGTGGCGGGCAGAAGGAAGCCTGGGCTCTGCCCAGACCCGCCAGGGGCGAGCCGCCCCTGGACCGGCCTTGCCTAGGTAATGGATTCCAAAGGCTCGGCCTTTGGCGGAGTTTGAGGCAGAGCCTCAATCTTGCCTACAGCAGGGCGAGCTGCCTCGGCTTCGGGGCGAGGCGTGCGAGCAGGCCGGCGCTGTCCAGGGCTGCGCGCGGCGTGTGGTCGGGGGTGACGACGAAGGGCGCGAGCTTGGCCACGGGCAGGCGCAGGCGGGCGAGGTCCTCCAGGCGCACGGAGCGATGGCGGCGGGCTGAGATGATGCGCTCGACCGACTTCACGCCGAGGCCGGGGACGCGGAGCAGCATGTCGCGGTCGGCGCGGTTGAGGTCGACGGGGAACAGCTCGCGGTGCTCCAGCGCCCAGGCGAGCTTGGGGTCCATCTCCAGCGGCATGTTGCCGGCGGCGTCGAGCGCCAGCTCGCCGGCCTCGAAGCCGTAGAAGCGGAGCAGCCAGTCGGCCTGGTAGAGGCGGTGCTCGCGCAGCAGGGGGGCGGCGGCGGGCGGCAGGGCGGCGGAGGCGTCGGGGATCGGGCTGAACGCGGAGTAGTACACGCGGCGCAGACCGTAGGAGCCGTAGAGGTTGGTGCTCATGTCCAGGATCGAGCGGTCGGTGCTGGCGTCGGCGCCGATGATGACCTGGGTGCTCTGGCCGGCGGGCGCGAAGCGGGGGGTGGCGGCGCCGCGCGAGGTCTTCTTCGCGTGCACGGCCTCGTCGATGCGCAGGCGCATGCGGCCCATGGAGCGGCGGATGCGCGGCAGGTCCTTCTCGGGGGCGAGCTCGGTCAGCGCGGATTCGGTGGGCAGCTCGACGTTGATCGACAGGCGGTCGGCGTGGCGGCCGGCCTCGGCGAGCAGCTCGGGCGAGGCGTCCGGGATGGTCTTGAGGTGGATGTAGCCGCGGAAGCCGTGGTCCTCGCGCAGGGTGCGGGCGATCTCGACGATCTGCTCCATGGTGTAGTCGGGGTTGCGGATGATGCCGGAGCTGAGGAACAGGCCCTCGATGCAGTTGCGGCGGTAGAAGCCGAGCGTGAGCTTGACGACCTCCTCGACGGTGAAGCGGGCGCGCTGCACGTTCGAGGAACGGCGGTTGATGCAGTACTTGCACTCGTAGATGCAGGCGTTGGTCATCAGGATCTTGAGAAGCGAGATGCAGCGGCCGTCCGGGGCGTAGGCATGACAGATGCCCATGCCCTCGGTGGAGCCGATTCCGGTGGTCTCGCCCTTGCTGCTGCGCTTCTCGGTGCCGGACGAGGCGCAGGACGCGTCGTACTTGGCAGCGTCGGCGAGGATCTCGAGTTTCTGCAGGAGATCCATGGTGCCCCGGTGTCGGCTGCCTGGGCCCCTGCCCTGCCGATCTCATATGGGATGAACGCCGCTGGATGGGAGAGGTTCGGCAACGCTGGAAGGAGGAAGCTCCGCCTGCGGATGCGGCCGCCATCCGGGCCTGTGGAACCTCCCTGTCCGGCCCGGCGGGGCCTTGCGGCCTGCCCCCCCTGTGTGCGGGTCCGGGGGCGCCTGCCCCCGGCGGGTCCCCGCTTCCAGGCATGGGGCAGAGCCCTGGCCTTTGCCCGGGAACGCCCGGCGTCGTCGCGGCTTGTCTCCGGACCGAACCGGGGAGTGCGGCATGGCGCGGATCGTGGTGGTGGGCGGCGGGATCGCCGGCGTGGTGGTGGCGACGCACCTGGCGCGGCGGCTGCCGGCGGCAGAGGCGGCACAGGTGCTGCTGGTGGACCAGAACCCCGCGCATGTGTGGAAGCCGATGCTGCACACCTTTGCCGCCGGCACCTCGGTGTACGCCAACGAGGCGATCAGCTTCGCGGTGCAGGCGGCGCGCAGCGGGTTCCGCTACTGGCCCGGGGTGCTGGCAGGGCTGGACCGGGCGCGCAGGGTGGTGAAGCTCGGGCCGGTGCGGCTGCCGGACGGCACGGACATGCTGGCAGGGCGCGAGGTGGCGTACGACACGCTGGTGCTGGCGGTGGGCAGCCGCGCGGACGATTTCGGCACGCCGGGGGTGGCGGAGCATTGCCGGTTCATCGACGAGATCCGCGAGGCGGAGCGGTTCAACGACATGCTGCGCTCGCGGCTGATGCAGGGGGTGGACGCGGGGCGCGACGTCGGCGTCGTGATCGTGGGCGGGGGCGCCACCGGGGTGGAGCTGGCGGCGGAGCTGCGGCGGCACATGGACATCCTGGGCGGGTATGCGGCGGGAGGCATGCGCACGGCATTGCGGCTGACGCTGGTCGAGGCGGGGCCGCGGCTGCTGCCGGCCTTTCCTGAGCGGATCTCGGGGCAGGCGCTGCGGGTGCTGCGCGGGCTGGGCGTGGACGTGCGGGTGGGCACGAAGGTGGTGGCCGCGGATGCCGGCGGGGTGGTGCTGGAGGAGGGGCGGGTGGACGCGGCGCTGTCCGTGTGGGCGG
>CAXSER010000133.1:0-7300 GCA_964236315.1 uncultured Acetobacteraceae bacterium
TGCCGGTCGGCGGCGGCGTGCGGGCGGGCCCGGGGCGCCGGGCCGGGTCGCTGCGCTGGGTGCAGGGCATGGGCTGCGGGCTGCTGCTCGCGGTGTCGCCCGCCACGCTGCTCCTGCTGGGCGGGCTGATGGCGCCGCTGGCGCCGGCGCTGCTCAGCGACAAGGCGGGCGGGCGGCCGGTGGCGCGCTCGGTGGCGCTGTTCGGGGCGGCGCTGTCGATCGGCCCGGTGATGCGGCTGTGGCACCGCGGCGGCGGGGTGGCCGACGCGCTGTCGCTGCTCGGCGACGTCGGCGTGCTGGGCACGGCGTGGGCGGCGTGCGCGGTCGGCTGGCTGCTGGCGGAGCTGGCGCCGGTGCTGGTCAGGGTGGCGCTGGACAGGAACGACCACGCGCAGGAGGCCGCGCTGCTCGCCGCGCGCCGCCGCCTGGAGGAGAGGTGGGGCGTGCCGCCGCGCGGCTGAGGCCCGTGCCCCGGCGGCCGGGCGGCGGGGTCAGGCGCGCTCGGGGAACAGCGCCGCGAGCCCCTCGCCGTCGGCGGCGCAGCGGCCGCGCTCGGTGATCAGGCCGCTGACCAGGCGCGCCGGCGTCACGTCGAAGGCGGGGTTGGCGGCGGGGCTGCCGTCCGGCGTGACCTGCACGCGCACCACCTGCCCGTCCGGGGCGCGGCCGGTGACGGTGGTGACCTCGACGGCGTCTCGCTCCTCGATCGGGATCGCGGCGACGCCGTCGGACACGGTCCAGTCGATCGTGGTCGACGGCAGGGCGACCCAGAACGGCACGCCGTTGTCGTGGGCGGCCAGCGCCTTGAGGTAGGTGCCGATCTTGTTGGCGACGTCGCCGGTGCGGGTCACGCGGTCGGTGCCGACGATGACGAGGTCGACCTGGCCGTGCTGCATCAGGTGGCCGCCGGCGTTGTCGGAGATCACGGTGTGCGCGACGCCGTGCCTGCCCAGCTCGTAGGCGGTGAGTGCCGCGCCCTGGTTGCGCGGGCGGGTCTCGTCGACCCAGACGTGGACGTCGATGCCGGCGTCGTGGGCGCGGTAGATCGGCGCGAGTGCGGTGCCCCAGTCCACGGTGGCGAGCCAGCCGGCGTTGCAGTGGGTCAGCACGTTGACGGGGCGGCCGGGGGCGCGGCGTGCGGCGTCGGCGATCAGCTCGGCGCCGTGGCGGCCGATCGCCTCGTTCTGCGCGGCGTCCTCGTCGGCGATCGCGGCGGCCTCGGCGTAGGCGGCGGCGGCGCGCTCCGCCGGGCGGGTGTTGCGCAGGCGGGTGAGCATGCGCTCCAGGGCCCAGCGCAGGTTGACCGCCGTGGGGCGCGTCTCCAGCAGCAGGGCGGCGTCGCGCTCCAGGGCGTCGCTCGACGGGTCGGCGCGCACGGCGAGGGCGAGGCCGTAGGCGGCGACGGCGCCGATCAGCGGGGCGCCGCGCACCTGCATGGTGCGGATCGCGGCGGCGACCTGGTCGCGGTCCTCCAGGCGGGGGGTGTCGAGCGTCCAGGGCAGGCGGGTCTGGTCGATGATCCGCACGGCCCAGCCGTCCTCGTCCAGCCACACGCTGCGGAAGGGAACACCGTCGATCTTCATGGCTGGCGGACTCTCGGGGAAGGGAGGCGTGTCATACCAACGACCCTCGTGCCGGGCTACAGGGAGCAAGCAAGGCCGGGCTCTGCCCGGACCCGCCAGGGGCGAGCCGCCCCTGGACCGGCTTTCTTGAGGGATGCGTTCCAAGGGCGCAGCCTTTGGCGGAGTCCAGAGGCAGAGCCTCTGGACTTGCCTGCCTTCCCGCCCGATCTCCGGTGTCAGATCCTCTGGTGCAGGACGCAGACCAGGGTGAACAGTCGGCGCGCGGTCTCGAAGTCGATGGCGATCTTGCGGTCGAGGCGCTGCACGAGCAGCTCGGCGCCCTCGTTGTGCAGGCCGCGGCGGCCCATGTCGATCGCCTCCATGCGCGCCTCGCGGCCCTCCTCGACCGCCTTGACGTGGCTGTCGACCAGCAGCTGGTAGTCCTTGATCAGGCGGCGGAACGGGCCGAGCGCCAGCAGGGTGGCCATCAGCTTGCGGTCGGACTCGTCGCGCACGTCGAGCACCAGCCGGCCCTCCTGGACGGAGAGGTGCAGGGCGAACGGGCCGACCTGGCCGGGCGGGGAGAACAGGTTGCCGTCGGCGAGGTCGGCGACCGCCTGGGCGCGGTCGGCCTCCTGCAGCGGCGACAGGCGGCCGAGCGCCTCGCCCTCCAGGACCACCCGGGACAGCTTCTGCGTGTCGGCCGGCAGCGGGAGAACCGCCTCAGCCATGAGGCCTGCCGGGTTGCGCCATGGCGCCGGGCACGCCGGCCGGCCGCGGCGCCAGCAGGTCGCCGCCCTGGGAGGCGGCGTCGTCGCGCAGCAGGCCGAGGCGGAGCATCAGCCCGACGGTGGCGCCCTTGACCGGGCGCATCAGGGCCAGCGTCAGCACCAGGGTGAAGGGCAGGAAGGTCGCGGCGTACAGCCACAGCGGCGGCGCCCAGAGCTGCTCGACCAGCACCAGCAGGCCGATCACCACGTGGGCCACGATGAAGATCGTGAAGTAGGGCGGCGCGTCGTCGGCGGGGACCTCGCCGAGCGGGGCGTGGCACTCCGGGCAGGCGGGTGCCACCCGCAGGAAGCCCGTGAACAGGCGGGACTCGCCGCAGGCCGGGCAGCGGCCCAGGGCGCCGCGGGCCAGCGCGACCGGGAGCGGCGGCTGCGGCCAGGCGGTCGGCGTCGGGGTGCGGTCCGCTTCCCAGCGCACCGGGGGCATCATGTCGGGCATCTCGTTGGTCTCCTGCCGGCCGCCACGGGGCCGGACGGCGGGGCCGGCGCGTCCGGCGCGTCGTGGCCGGTCCGGCGCCTCCTCCCATTTGGGGTGTCCGTGCGCCGATGTCACGCACTTGTCGTCCGTCTCGCGACCGGCCAGACCGGGCGGGGCGGAAGGGCGGCGGCGCGGCCGGACGCGCCGTGTCGCCGCGGAGGGGAGGCGGCGGCATGCGGATCGCGAGGACGCTGGCGGAGCTGGAGGCGGCGCGGGGCGGGCTCGACGGGCCGGTCGGGCTGGTGCCGACGATGGGGGCGCTGCACGAGGGCCACCTGGCGCTGGCGGCGGCGGCGCGGCGGGAGTGCCGGTCGGTCGTGGCCTCGATCTTCGTCAACCCGCTGCAGTTCGCGCCCACCGAGGACCTGTCGCGCTACCCCCGCGACGAGGCCGGCGACCTCGACAGGCTGCGCGGCGCGGGCTGCGCGCTGGCCTGGCTGCCGGAGGTGGCGGCGATGTATCCGCCCGGCGACGCGACGGTGATCGTGCCGTCCGGCCCGGCGCTGGGCTGGGAGGGCACGCAGCGGCCCGGGCATTTCCAGGGCGTGGCCACCGTCGTCGCCAAGCTGTTCGGCCAGGCCAGGCCGCAGCGGGCGTATTTCGGGGAGAAGGACTGGCAGCAGCTGCAGGTGGTACGGCGCATGGTGGCCGACCTGCACCTGCCGGTCGCGGTGGTCGGCGTGGCGACGCGGCGCGACGCGGACGGGCTGGCGCTGTCGTCGCGCAACCGCTTCCTGTCGGAGTCGGAGCGCCGGCGGGCGTCGCTGCTGCCGGCGACGCTGCGTGAGGCCGCCGCGGGGATCGCGGCGCTCGGGCGCGCCGGCGATGCGGAGGCGGTGCTGGTGCGGGCGAGGCAGGCGCTGGCGGCGGCGGGGTTCGGGGTGGACTACCTGGCGCTGGTCGAGGCGGACAGCCTGCACGCGGTGGGCGACCTCGCGCAGGCGCCGGCGTCCGGGCTGAGGCTGATCGTCGCGGCGCGGCTGGGCACGGTGCGCCTGCTGGACAACGTCGGCGTGCCGGCCGGCTGACGGCGTCGCTGGGCGTGGCCCTCAGCCGAGGGTCGGCCCGGCGGTCGTGGCCAGGGCGTCGAGGAAGCGGGCCGCCTGCGCCGGCCACGTCGGCAGACGCTCCCCGGCCGCCCAGGCCGCGGCGGCCATGCGCTTGCGGAGCACGCCGTCGCAGATCATGCGGCGCAGGCACTGCGACAGGCCGGCGTCGTCCTCCGGCGGGCAGGACGCGGCCGCCTCTGCGGGCAGGGCGGTGCAGCCGGTCACGGCCACGGGGATGCCGCGGCGCAGCGCCTCGGCGACGGCGATGCCGGTGGTCTCGCGGCGCGACGCCAGCGCGAACAGGTCGGCGCAGGCCCAGAGCCGCTCCAGCGCCTCGCGCGCCGGGTGTTCCAGCAGCCGCACCCGCTCCGCGATGCCGAGCGTCGCCGCGAGCGCGTCCAGCCCGGTGGCCCAGGCCGCCTCGCCGTGGCCGTCGCCGGCGATGGTCAGGCGCCAGTCCAGGTCGGGCAGGCGGGCCAGGGCGCGCAGCAGCACGTCGTGGCCCTTGCGCGGCGCCAGCCGGCCGACCGACAGCAGGTGGCAGGTCGCGCCGCCGGAGCCCGTGCTGCGCGCGAACCGGGCCAGGCCGGGCTCCACCACGTGCAGGCACGCCGCGGCCACGCCGAACTCGGCCACCAGACGGGCCCCGACGGCCTCGCTGGTCGCCACCACGCAGGGGAGGTGCGGCAGGAGGCGGCGTTCGGCGGCGCGGACCTGGTCGCGCCGGGCGGGGTCGGCGAGCGCGGTCGGGTGGTGGACGAGCGCCGTGGCCCGGCGGTCGAGCCATGGCGGCCGGTCGGCGCCGGCGTCGAAGCAGGGGAGCACCATGCCGTCGATCACCGCGTTGGCCGTGTCCGCCAGGGTGGCCCAGCCCTGGCGCGCCCCGGCCTCGTCGGCGACCACGACTGTGGCGACGGGGCAGCCGAGGTCGCGCAGCGCCGCGATCAGGTGGCGGTCGTAGGCGCTGCCGCCGCCGGCCGTGTCGGGGGAAGGGGGGACGAAGAACACCAGCTCGATCATCGCGCCCGACCTAACACCGGGGCGGGCCTACGCAAACCCTGTGCCGCGGGGGCGATGCGTCGGGTTGTCTCTGGCGGCCGGGTCCCGAGGGACGAAGCAGGGCCAGGGGCTCTGCCCCTGGACCCCGCCAAAGGCCCGCCTTTGGAAACCGCTGCCTGTGGAGGACCCGGGCCTTTGGCGGTCCCGGGAGGGACCGGGCCCTGCCTGTCCTCACGTCCCTGTCGGCCGCCGCCTGGGCGGCGCCTGCGCGGTCGGGCCGTTCAGGCGCGCGAGATCATGGCGTAGGCGTCCGGGCGCGACGGCGCGGCGGGCTGGCGGCCCGGGCGCCCGTAGCCGGGGGCGGTGGTGCGGACCTGCTGGCGGGCGGCGTCGGCGACGATGCCGATGACGCGCGCCTGCACCTCCATCGCCTGCTCCAGCAGCGCCACGTTGCGCCCGGCCAGCGCCTGCAGCTCCAGGCCGACGGCGCGGGCCTCCTCGCGTGCCGGGCCGTCGAGCAGCGGGACCGTGCCGGCGCGGGCACGGTCGAACGCCTCGATCAGGCGCTGCTTCTCGCCGAGCAGCGTGGTGGCGCCGGCGTGGTCGTGCGCGGCCAGGGCGGCGTTCTCGGCCAGCAGCACCTCGCCGAGCGCGCGCGCCGCCAGGATCAGCTCGTTGGTCATCGCCTGCGTCCTCCCCCGGCTTCCTGCAGCCGCAGCATCTGCTGGTACACCGGCTGCGCCAGCCCGAGGCCGCCAGCAGACGCGATATTCCTTGCCATCTCGTTGACGAGCATCGGGCGCCAGGTGGATTCGGCCTCGCCGCCGCCGAAGAGGCTCTTCGAGGTGTCCGCCGTGCCGAAGATCGGCGCGAGCATCTCGTTGAGCGCCATGGCCTCGAACTTCTGCGCCTCCGCCCAGGTCTTCTGCTGCTGCTCCGGGCTGAGCGTGGTGGCCGGCGGGGGGATGACCATGCTCATCAGCGCACCACGAGGTCGGCCTGCAGCGCGCCCGCGGCCTTGATGGATTGCAGGATGCTGATCAGGTCGCGCGGCCCGATCCCCATGGCGTTCAGGCTGCCGACCAGGTCGCGCAGCGTCGGCTGGCTGGGCAGGATGCCGAGCTTGTGGTCGTTGCCGGTGTCCACCGAGACGCTGGTGCGCGGCACCACGGTCGTCTGGCCGTTGGACAGGGCGGCGGGCTGGCTGACCTGGGGCGCCTCGCTGACGCGGATGGTCAGGTTGCCCTGGGCGATCGCCACCGTGGAGATGCGCACGTTGGCGCCCATCACGATGGTGCCGCTGGTCTCGTCGATCACCACCGTGGCGGCGTTGTCGGGGGTGACGGTCAGCTCCTCGATGCGGGCCAGGCTGGAGACGACGTCGCGCCCGCCCAGCGCCAGCTCCACCGTGTGCGGGTCCGACGCGCGGGCCTGGAAGCCGGCGCGGGTGACGGCCTCGGCCATGCGCATCGCGGTGGTGAGGTCGGGGTTGCGCAGGCCGAGGCGCAGCGTGCGGCCGGCGCCCAGCTCGAACGGGATCTCCTTCTCCACGGTGGCGCCGTTGGCGACGTGGGCGGAGGTCGGCACGTTGCGGGTGACGGAGGCGGCGGCGCCGCGCGCGGAGAAGGCGCTGGTGACGAGGGCGCCCTGCGCGACGGCGTAGACGTCGCCGTCGGCGGCCAGCATCGGGGTTACCAGGAGCTGGCCGCCGAGCAGGCTGGAGGCGTCGCCGATCGCGGAGACGGTGATGTCGATGCGCCCGCCGCTGCGCGCGAACGCCGGCAGCTCGGCGGTGACCATCACGGCCGCGACGTTCCTGGTCTGCAGCTTGGCCTGCTGGTCGCGGGTGTTGACGCCGAGGCGCTCGAGCATGCCGATCAGGGACTCCCGGGTGAACACAGCGTTGTCGAGCCTATCGCCGGTGCCGTTGAGCCCGACCACCAGCCCGTAGCCGACCAGCTGGTTCGCCCGCACGCCCTCCACGTCGGCGATGTCCTTGATGCGGACCTGCGCCGAGGCGGGCGCCGAGGCAGGAAGGGCGAGCAGCACGAGAGCCAGCAGCACCAGGAATCGCACGGCAGTCCTTTCCGGAACGTAAATCTTTTGCGCCCATCCTGTGCGGGCGGCGCGAGGCGTCGGCGTCCGGTCCGTCGGCGGCCGGCCTGGTCCCTGCGGCGGGGCCGGCCGGTGCGGCGCTCCGGACACGGCGTGCAGCGCAACACCCGTGCCACGCGGGACGGCCGGATTCCCGGGCGTATCCGCGGGCAGCAGCCCGGCAGTTCCTGCCGGTCGGCAGGGCGGGCAGGGCGGAAGGAGCCAGGATGCAGATCGGACCCGCGGCGGCGATGCGCGCGACGGAGGCGGCCAGGCCGGGCGAGGCGGCCGGGGCGGTTGGGGGAGGGGGGCGGGGGGGAGCGGCAAGGG
>CAXSER010000134.1:0-7280 GCA_964236315.1 uncultured Acetobacteraceae bacterium
CGGCGGCGCGAACAGCGTCATGGTCATGGCGTGACTTCCAGCAGGGGCGTGACTTCCAGCAGGGGCGTGACTTCCAGCAGGGGCGTGACTTCCGGCAGTGGCCCGGCATCCGGCAGCGGCCCGCCCTGCTGCGGCGCAGTCGCTTGCGGCCGCGCCGCGCGGCGCATGTAGTCCGCCACCTCGTGCGCGCCGAGCGGGTGGCTGTAGTGGTAGCCCTGGGCATAGTCGCAGCCGGTCGCGGCGATGAACTCGGCCTGCGCCCGCGTCTCCACGCCCTCCGCCACCACCTCGAGCCGCAGGCTGTGCGCCAGTCGCACGATGGTCGAGGCGAGCACGGCGGCGTCCTCGCTGGTGGTGACGTCGGCGACGAAGCTGCGGTCGATCTTGATGCGGTCCACCGGCAGGCGCCGCAGGTAGCTCAGCGACGAGTACCCCGTGCCGAAGTCGTCGATCGACAGCCCGACGCCCTGGCGGTGCAGGTCGGCCAGGGTCTCGGCGGCGGCATGGGTGTTGCGCATGATGCCGCTCTCGGTGATCTCCAGCTCCAGCCAGGCGGCGGGCAGCCCGGTCTCGGCGAGGATCCCGGCCACCAGGTGCTGCAGCCGGCCGTCGCGGATCTGCGCCGTGGACACGTTGACCGCGACCGAGAACGGCGCCAGCCCGCTGGCGCGCCACGCCGCCGCCTGCAGGCAGCTCTCGCGCAGCACCCAGGTGCCGATGCCGCAGATCAGGCCCGACGCCTCGGCCAGCGGGATGAACTCCTCCGGCGAGACCGCGCCGTAGCTCGGATGGTTCCAGCGCAGCAGCGCCTCCACGCCGATCGGCCCGCCGTGGCGCATGTCGACCTGCGGCTGGAACATCACCTGGAGCTGGCCGAACAGCGCCGGCTCGCGCAGCGCGTGCTCCAGCGTCGCGCGCCGGTGCGCACGCCGGCTCAGCGTGTCGTCGAAGAAGCGGCAGCGGTTCCCGCCCTCCCCCTTCGCCTGGTACATCGCGAGGTCGGCGTTGCGGTGCAGGCCGATGGTGTCGGGAGGCTCGCCCGGCGCCTGCTCGACGTCGTCGGGGAACAGGGTGACGCCGAACGAGGCGCCCACGAACATCGGCCGGCCCTCGATGTGGAACGGCTCGCCGATCCTGGCGATGATGCGCTCCGCCAGCGCGCGGGCGTCGGCCACGTCGCGCGGCGCCGCCTGCAGCACGGCGAACTCGTCGCCCCCCATGCGCGCCACGGTGTCGCCCTCGCGCAGCTCGCCCTGGATGCGCTCGGCGACCTGGCGGAGCAGCACGTCGCCCACGGCATGGCCGAAGCTGTCGTTGACGTCCTTGAAGTTGTCGAGGTCGAGGTAGTGCAGCGCCAGCCCGTGGCCCCCGTTCCCCGCCGCCCACGCGGCCGCCAGGAGCCGCTCCGCGAGCAGCGCACGGTTGGGCAGGCCCGTCAGCGGGTCGTGGGTCGCGAGATAGGCCAGGCGCGACTGCGTGCCGAGGCGCGCCTCGATCTCCTGGCGCAGCGACGCCGCGACCGCCTCGATCTCGCGCCGCGCCAGCGTGGCCTCGAACGCCTCGCGCTCCGCCTCGCGCCGCGCCCCGGTCAGCGCCGCGTCGAGCATGCGCCGCGCGGCAAGCCGGCCCAGCCCGGTGCTGTAGCGCTGCAGGGCCGTGTCTCGCGCCCCGCCACCTCGCCTGAGCGCCCTCATGCAGCCGTCCCCGTGTCCGAACATGCGGTGCCGGGCGCCGCCGGCCTGACGGGCAGAGTAGGTGCGGATGATGAAGGAGGCATGAACGCACGCCGTTACCGCAACAAGCGTGTGAATACGCGGGCGTGTGCAGGCGGGCACGCCGGCCGGACGGTCCGGTGCGCGAACGGCGAAGGAGGCAAGGTTGAGGCTCTGCCTCAAATTCCGCCAAAGGCAGGGCCTTTGGATTGCCTACTGAAAGGAAGCAGCTGCCGAAGGGCGGCCCCAGGCGAACCCGGACGGCACCGGCCGAACGATCCGGCCTCCCGCCCGGCCCGCCGAAACAGCCCATGGCGGCAGGCTCCGCCCCTGCTCGCCACCCGGCGCTCCCCGCCTCAGGCCTCCGGCGCCGGGGATTCGGCCCTGCCCGCCACCGACTCGACCCGGTCGGCAAGGCGTAGCCGCGCGGGCGGCAGCGGCTTGTGGGTGTGCCCGAAGGCGTCGCGGGCCAGGAAGTGGCCGGTCAGGCGCAGCCCGTCCCGCCAGTCCCCCGCGCTGCCCAGCGTGTCGTTCGTGCCCGGCAGCAGCAGCGCCGGCAGCCGCAGCAGCCGGTCGCGCCACGGCCCGGCAGCCGCATCGGCCACCGCGCGCCCGGTGCGCGGCGAGACCCAGGCCAGCCCGGTCGTGGCCCCGGAGAGGGCGCACCCGGCCAGGTCCAGCCCGTAGCCGAGGTCGGCGAGCAGCCCGGCCTCCCAGCGGATCAGGCCGGCAAGGCTCGCAGCACCGTCCAGCGTCGCGAGCAGGTGCAGCAGCTCGCCGAACACCCGCGGGTGCGGCTCGCGCTCCGGGATCGCGCCATCGGCCACCGCACAGGCGGACGCCAGGATCGCGAGCGAGAGCGGGTCGGGCATGGCCAGCGCCGCGGTGGCATGGACCATCTCCGCCGTGAACGCGCCGAGCTGGTCCGCAAGCCGCCCTGTCCAGCGCACCTGCGCGAGGTTGCCCGGCTGCCACAGGCCCGACCTGGCACGAGAGGCGCCACCCTTCGCCAGGCCACGGTGCGGGCCATGCGCCTCGGTGAGCACGGTCGCCAGCACGTCGCCCTCGCCGAACGGGCGGACGGAGAGGATGATCGCGGGGGCGTCCCAGTCCATCGGCGGCCTCTCCAGGAAGGAAGCCAGGTCGGGCCCTGCCCGGACCGCCAAGGGCCGGAGGCCTCCGGACATCGTCTCCTCGAGGACCAGGGCCCGACACCTCGCCCTCGCAGTCCACATACATTCGGGCCTGCAGCCTGTTCTTTCAAAAGGATTCCAGAGACGAGCCTCTGGCGGGTCCGGGCAGGGCCCGTCCCTGCGTCCTGCCGGCCTTCACCCCGGGTCGTCGAGCCCGATCGCCCGCAGCCGTGCCCGCTCCTCGTCCCACCCCGCGCGTTCCTTGACGTTGAGGAACAGGTGCACCGGCCGCTCCAGCAGAGAGCCGAGGTGCTCGCGCGCCTTCGCCCCGAGCGCCTTGATGCGCGTGCCCCCCGCCCCGATCAGGATGCCCTTGTGGCTGGCGCGCCCGACGTAGATCGTGGCCTCGATGCGCACCGAGCCGTCCGGCTTCTCCTTGAAGCTCTCCGTCTCCACGGTGGCGCCGTAGGGCACCTCCTCGTGGGTCTGCAGGAAGATCTGCTCGCGCACCACCTCTGCCGCGAGCAGCCGGTCCGGCAGGTCGGTGAGGTCGTCCTCCGGATAGAGGTACGGCCCCTCCGGCAGCGCGAGCGCCAGCGTGTCCATCAGCCGGTCGAGCCCGTCCCCGGTGTTGGCGCTGACCATGAAGATCTCCTCGAAGCTGGCGAGCTGCGAGAGCGCGTCGATCAGCGGCAGCAGCGCCGCCGGCTCCACCAGGTCCGTCTTGTTCAGCACCAGCCAGGCCCTGCGCCCGGCCTCCTTCAGGCGCCCGACGATGCCGCGCACCGCCTCGGTGTTGCCGTACTTGGCATCGACCAGCAGCAGGGTCAGGTCCGCGTCCTCGGCGCCGGTCCACGCCGCCTTGACCATGGCGCGGTCGAGCTTGCGCTTCGGCTTGAAGATGCCGGGCGTGTCGACGAGCAGGATCTGCGCGCGGGTCTCGGCCCCTGCCGCGTCGCGCACGTCGCGCATCATCACGCCGAGCACGCGGAAACGGGTGGTCTGCGCCTTGGGGCTGACGATGGAGAGCTTGGCGCCGATCAGGCGGTTGAGCAGCGTGGACTTGCCGGCGTTGGGGGCGCCGACGATGGCGGCGAAGCCGCAGCGTGTGGTCATCGGGGGTCCTGGAGATCTGTGCGGCGGAAGGAAGGCCAGGGCTCTGCCCTGGACCCGCCGGGGGCCGCGCCCCCGGACCCGCATCTGTCAGGGATCAGAAGCACGGCCCATGCAGCGGCGGCAAAACGCGAAGTATCGCCCTCAACACCTTGACCCTGCAACTTTCTTATCGAGGTTTCCAAAGGCGGACCTTTGGCGGAGTCCAGAGGCAGAGCCGCTGGCCTTCCTTGCCTCGTCCCGCTCACGCGAGCCTGCCCAGCAGGTCCAGCGCCGCGTCGCGCTCGGCGATGCGCTTGGACCCTGCGATGCCGGTGCCGGTCTGCCCCGCCGCGGTGACGGTGATGACGAAGCTCGGGTTGTGCGACGGCCCTTCGCGCGAGGCGACCTCGTACACCGGCAGTGCGCGCCCTCGGCCGAGCAGCCACTCCTGCAGTGCCGTCTTGGGGTCCTTGGGCGGCAGGACCTGCGCCGTCATGGCGTCGGCCCAGCAGCGGCGGACGAGGATGCGCGCGGCGTCGAGGCCGGCGTCGAGGAACACCGCGCCGATGATCGCCTCCAGGGTGTCGGCAAGCACGGTGGCGAGACGCTTGACCCCGGCGCGGTCCTCGTTCGGCGCCACGGAGATGACGCGCGACAGCCCGGCGGCCTCCGCGATCCCGGCGAGCACCGGGCGAGAGACGAGCTGGGCGTGGCGCGGCCCGAGCTGCCCTTCCTGCTCGTCGGGGAAGCGTTCGGCGAGCCACTCCGCGACCAGCAGGCCGAGCACGCGGTCGCCGATGAACTCGAGGCGCTCGTTGGACCCCTGCCCCTTCTGCCCGGGCCGCATGCGGCCGGACGCGGTGCCGTGGGCGGCGGAACGGTGGGTCAGCGCCTGGCGCAGCAGCTCGGGGCGGCGGAAGACGTGGCCCAGGGTGGCGTCCGCCTCGGCGAGGCGGGCGGCGTCGGTGGCGGAGGGCGGCGGCTCTGGTCGGGCCTCGCTCACCCGATGCCCTTGAACAGGCGCGACCAGCGGATCTCCAGCGGCCACTCCCACACCTGCCACCAGGGATCGCGCCCGTCGACGGAGAAGAAGATGAACTCCGCCTTCCCGACGAGGTTCTCGACCGGGACGTAGCCGACGCCGCCCTGCACCAGCGGCACGCGGCTGTCGGACGAGTTGTCGCGGTTGTCGCCCATGCAGAACACGTGGTCCGGCGTGATCAGGAAGTCCGGCGTGTTGTCGTACGGCCCGTTCTCGGTCTCCTTGAGGATCGAGTGCCGCACGCCGTTCGGCAGCGTCTCGAGATACTCGTGGCGCTGGACCGAGACGCCGCCCTCGTTGGTGACGTAGTCGCCGACGGAGGTGCGCGGCACGAGGACGTTGTTGATGTAGAGCTGGCCGGCCCGCATCTGCACGTGGTCGCCGGGCAGGCCGATGACGCGCTTGATGTAGTCCTCGGAGGTGTCGCCCGGGTACTTGAACACGACGACGTCGCCGCGTGCCGGCAGCGAGCCGAAGATGCGCCCGGCGAAGATCGGTGGCGAGAACGGCAGCGAGAAATGGCTGTATCCGTACGCGTACTTGGCGACGAACAGGTAGTCGCCGATCAGCAGCGTCGGGATCATCGAGCCGCTGGGGATGTTGAACGGCTCGAAGGCGACGGTGCGGATGCCGACCGCGATCAGCACGGCGTACAGGATGGTCTTGGCGTTGTCGACGAGGCCGCCGGCGGCCGGGCGGGCGGCGTTCTTGCTCACCGCCATGGAGTGGACTGTCGAAGGGTCATGTGCGGGCAGCCCGTGCGGTGCGCCTGGTCCGGAAATGCCCGGGCGCGAGGTGGCCGGATCAAGCCGGGCGACCCCTTGCGAGTCAAGGCGAGCCGGCCGGGTGTGCCTCGATGGTGACCTGCGCGAAGGCGTACGGCGGCTCGTCGGTCATGGTCAGCAGCACGCGCGCCACCAGGCCCGGCGGCGTGATCGCGCGCAGCCGCTCGAGCGCGCCGCCGGTCAGCACCATGACCGGCTGCCCGGTCGGCAGGTTCTCCACGCCGAGGTCGGAGTGGAACACGCCGTGCGCGAAGCCGGTGCCGAGCGCCTTGGCGCAGGCCTCCTTGGCGGCGAAGCGCTTCGCCAGCGTCGCGGCATGCAGCGAGGGCGTGCGGCGCAGGGTCTTCGCCCGCTCGGCCGGGGTGAACACGCGCTCCAGGAACCGCTCGCGGAACCGGGTGAGGACGCGCTCGACGCGGCGGATGTCGCACAGGTCGGAGCCGATGCCGAGGATCATGCGGCGCGGCCGAAGGAAGCAAGGCCAGAGGCTTCGCCCCTGGACTCCGCCAAAGGCTGCGCCCTTGGAACGCAGCTTGCAGGGAAGCCGGTCCGGGGCGGCGCGCCCTGGCGGGTCCCCGCGTCCAGGGCATGGGGCAGGGCTCTGGCCTTCCTGCCCCTCACGCCTTCGCCCGCTCGACCTGCGTGACTCCCGACGCCACGCGCAGCCCTGCGATGACGACCGAGAGGTGACGCACGTCGCGCACCTCGACGTCGACGAGCACCTCCATGAAATCCTGCTGCCGGTTGGTGATCTTGAGGTTGGAGACCGATCCCTCGTGCTTGGAGACGGCGTTGACGAGGGTGGCGAGCGCCCCGTCCTGGTTCGCGCAGATCACGCCGATGCGCCCGAGGAAGACGTGCGCCCCCCCGGGCCTGCGCGCGCTGCGCACGCCCTCGCCGACCGCGAGGTGGTCGAGGTCCCACTCCACGTCGATGAACCGCTCCGGCGTGGCGGCGAAGCTCTCCAGCGTCTGGCAGTCGCGGCGGTGCAGGGTGACGCCCTTGCCGGTGGCGACGATGCCGACGATCCGGTCGCCCGGCAGCGGATGGCAGCAGCCGGCGTAGGACAGGTTCATGCCCGCGACCAGGCCGGTGACCGGCATCATGCTGTCGCGCGGCATCGGCCTGGCGGCCGAGCGGGCGAGCAGCGCCGGGATGTTGCGCGGCGCGCGCGCGGCCTCGCGCATCTCCGGATAGGCCGCCTGCACGACCTCCTTCGCGCCGAGGCTCGCGTTGCCGACCATGACGTAGAGATCGTCGAGCGAGACGGCCTTCAGCGTCTTCGCCGCGGCCTCGAGCACCTTCTCCGAGCCGTCGAGCCCGTCCTGGCGGAAGGCACGGGCCAGGGTCGCGCGGCCGGCGTCGATGTGGCCCTGGCGCTGCTGCTGGGCGATGTGGCGGCGGATGCGCGCGCGCGCCTTGCCGGTGACCGCGAAGCGCTCCCAGGCCTGGGACGGCGTGCCGCCGCGCGCGGTCATGATCTCGACCTGGTCGCCGTTCTGCAGCTCGTGGC
>CAXSER010000135.1:0-7274 GCA_964236315.1 uncultured Acetobacteraceae bacterium
GATGCGACGCGGGCCGGGTCCGGTGGCGGCAACCCCCACGCTGGCACACCCGGTGCTGGCACACCCGGTGCTGGCACACCCGGTGCTGGCACACCCGGTGCTGGCACGCCCCACGCTGGCACGCCCAGTACTGGCGCCCCTGGTGCTGGCCCTTTCGGTGCTGGCCGGGCTGCGCGGCCCGCCCGCGGCGGCAGCGGAGATGGCGGAGTTCATGGTGCCGTCGGCCGATCCGGGCATCGCGCTCTACGTGCGCAACAGGCATCCGGCCGGGCTCGACCATTTCTCGCCGGACCGCACGCTGCTCTACGTGCACGGGGCGACCTACCCGTCGGAGACGGCATTCGACCTGCCCGTGGGCGGCGCGTCGATGATGGACCTGCTGGCCGAGCGGGGGTGGGACGTGTGGCTGCTCGACGTGCGCGGCTACGGGCGCTCGACGCGGCCTGCGGAGATGGACAGCCCGGCTGCGGCGCACGGACCGATCGTGGACACCGCGACGGCGGCGCGCGACGTGGGCTCGGTGGTGGAGTTCATCCGCCGGAAGCGGGGGGTGGCGAAGCTCGACCTGATGGGCTGGTCGTGGGGGACCTCGATCATGGGGCTCTACACCTCCGAGCACGACGACGTGGTCAATCGGCTCGTGCTGTACGCGCCGATGTGGCTGATGAAGGAGACGCCGCCGGCGGACGCGCCGCCGCTGGGCGCCTATCGCAGCGTGACGCGGGCGGACGCGAAGGCGCGCTGGCTCAAGGGGGTGCCGGAGGGCGCGCGCGAGTCGCTGATTCCCGAGGGGTGGTTCGACCAGTGGGCGGACGCGACCTTCGCCACCGACCAGGTGGGGGCGGCGCAGGACCCGCCGGTGCTGCGCGCGCCGAACGGCATCGTGGCGGACAGCCGGGCGTACTGGATGTCGGGGAAGCCGCTGTACCAGCCGTCGGCAATCACCGTGCCGACGCTGCTGATCGACGCGGAGTGGGACGCGGACCTGCCGACCTACCAGGCGGCAGGGTATTTCGCGCAGCTCACCCGCGCCCCGTACAAGCGCTGGGTGCAGCTGGGGGAGGGCACGCACACGGTGATGCTGGAGAAGAACCGGATGCAGTTCGTGCACGAGGTGGAGGGGTTCCTGGAGGAGACGGAGCCGACGGCGGCGCGATAGGCACAAGGCCTGGCGGCGGCTTCCGGCCTGGAGGCTGTCGCGGGCCTGGCAGCAACGTGGCTTTTCCGGAGGAAGGCAGAAGTCTTCTTTTTCTGAAGAAAAAGAAGCAAAAAGACTTTGCAAATTGGGGTCACGGAAGCCCGGCTGGCCCGGAGTTCTTGTGGGCAGAAGTTTTTTGGTTCTTTCTTTCCGGAAAGAACATGCTTCCTGTTCTTCGTGGTCCGGGGGCAGGGGGCATCGCGGCCGCTGCCGGCCGGGCGGCTCAGACGCCCATCATCGCGTGGATGCCGCGCTCGACCAGCTCGGTCAGGCGGTCGAAATGGCCGAGCAGCACCTCGCTCGAGGTCGCGATGGCCATGCGGCCGGCCGGCGTGGCCCGCCCGGCCAGGGCGCGGCGGAACGCCTGCCAGGACAGGTGCGTCGCCGCGAGCTCGCCCGCGATCCCGGCGTTGCTCAGCGGCAGGCGGTCGAGATACTCTAGCCCGGCGACGAACTCCTCGAGCGTCACGCCGCCCTGCAGGCCGTCGGGCCGCGCGGCGGCGCCGGGAAGGCTGCCGATCAGCGCCTCCTTGGCCAGCCGCTGCGCCAGCATCCGCTGCCGCCCGGCGACGTTGATCGCGTGCAGGACGGTGGCGAAGCCCGCGACCTCCAGGTTCTCCGTCAGCGTCTCTGCATGGCCCAGCAGCTGCTCGGCAAGCCTGTCGACCTCGCCGAGCCGCGACATCCTGGGCGCCGACCGCGTCGCCGCCTGCAGCCTGCGCCACGGGTCGGCCACGGCGCCGAGCAGGTCGCCGAACGTCGCCTTCGACAGGCTGCGGTCGAGGATGGCGAGGTTGCTCTCCACCTGCGCGATGGAGTCGGCGAGCATCCCCTGCGTCTCCTGGTCCGCCATGCCGGCGCAGGCCAGGGCGTAGAACTTCACGATGCGCTGCGACAGCATCCTCAGCTGCCCGGCGCGGTTCACCGCCTCCGCGTAGTGCGCGGAGTCGATCACGACCTGCGAGACCTGGCCGATCCGCTGCTTGGACGCCATCGCCGCGAGGCGCAGCGCGCGGAACGCCTCGTCCTCGCGGAGCTGTCGGGCGCCCATCAGGATGCCCTTGGCGCGGTCCACCAGCTTGCGCTCGTCGAAACGCCTGCGGACGTCGTCCAGCTCCTGGCGCAGCAGCCGCTCGTGGTGGAAGCGCGCCTGCGCCAGCTGCACCACGGAGCGCAGACGGTTGCGGCCGTAGCCGGCGACGACATAGGCGTGCACGCCGCTGCTGGCGGCCGCGGCCATTTTCGCAGCGTCCGGGTCCGTCGTGAACACCACGACCGGGCGCGGCGCGGACGCCGCCACAGCCGCCAGGGTCGCGAAGAACGGGGCGTCCGGCCTCTCCTGGAAGCAGACCACGATGTCTGTCGATTTCTTGATCAAGTCCTGCAACAGATTCGAGCAGTCGGTCTCGCCGTGCACCTCGAGCCCGGCCGCGGCGAGGTCCGCGGCCAGCGCCGGCGCGGCGGCACCGCCGCTCGACAGCAGCAGCGCCGAGGTCATGAACCCTGAGTCATGCGTCACCCCCGTCCATGGTCGACGCGGGAGTGCTGCAAGTCCCGCACCACCGCGGCCGTGGCACGGCATGTGCAAGGCGGGCGTCGGGGTCACAGCGACGTGACCCCGACGCGCTCAAAGCACCGCGCGTCGATGCCCACGCCGCAGTGGGCAGGGAAGTGCCAACGCGCGAAGGCCGTCTTCGCACCTTCCTGGACCTGGAATAGATGCCCGATTCAGTCCTGCCCGAGACCGGCGACCCGCCCCTGGCGAGGAACAGCGCGGTCCTGCAGTACGGCGCCCCGGAGGGCGGCCACGCCGGTGACGGCGTGCCGGCGCGGAACACGATCCTGCCGGCCGGCCCTGCGTCGGTGACGGCCATCGTGACGAGGCCCGGCGTCGCCGCCTGACCGGCATACCCCGCCGCCGGCCGCGGCGCCCGCCGCATCCCATCGCCAATCCCAGCCCCACCCGCAGGAGTTCTGCATGGCCACCGCCAAAGCCACCCGCATCGACCTGTTCAGCTTCAGCACCCCGCAGATGCGCGCCTTCCATCTGACGTGGGTCGCGTTCTTCGTGTGCTTCTTCGCCTGGTTCGCCACGGCGCCGCTGATGCCGGTCATCAAGGGCGACCTGCACCTGACCAGTGACGAGCTCTACTCGATCGGTATCGCCGGCGTGTTCGCGACCGTGCTCGCCCGCTTCATTATCGGGCCGCTGTGCGACAAGTACGGCCCGCGCGTCACCTACACGGCACTGCTGTTCTTCGGCGCCTTCCCGGTCATCGGCATCGCCTTCGCCTGGGACTACACGTCGTTCCTGGTGTTCCGCCTGCTGATCGGCATCATCGGGGCCAGTTTCGTCATCACGCAGTTCCATACATCGGTCATGTTCGCCCCCAACGTGGTCGGCACCGCCAACGCCACGGTGGGCGGGTGGGGCAATGCGGGCGGCGGCGTCACGCAGAGCCTGATGCCGGTCGTGCTCGCCCTGATCGGAGCCTGGGGCTTCAGCAAGGGCATGTCCTGGCGCTATGCCCAGGTGGTGCCGGCGGCGCTGATGCTGATCACCGCGGTGCTGTACTGGAAATACACCCAGGATACGCCCGAGGGTAACTTCGCCGACATGCGCCGCATGGGGCTGTCGACGCAGGTCGGCAAGAAGGGCGGCCTGGACGTCATGAAGGAGGCCGGCAAGAACCACCGGGTCTGGCTGCTCGCCGCCTGCTACGGCGCGTCGTTCGGGGTCGAGCTGTTCGTCCATTCCATCGCGGCGACCTACTACTTCAACCGCTACGATCTTTCGCTCCAGGATGCCGGCCTGGCGGTGGGAGCCTTCGGCCTGCTGGCGCTGTTCGCCCGGGCGGTCGGCGGCCTGATCTCGGACAGGATCGCGCGGACGCATGGGCTGGATGGGCGCACGCGGCTGCTGTTCTGGCTGATGCTCGGGGAAGGCGTGTTCCTGATCGCGTTCTCGCAGTCGGGCACGGTAGGAATGGCCGTGTCGATGATGCTGGTGTTCGGGCTGTTCACGCATATGGCGTGCGGCTCGCTTTACGCGCTGGTTCCGTTCATCGACCGCAAGGTGCTGGGCGGCGTGTGCGGCATCATCGGCGCGGGCGGCAACATCGGCGGCGTCGCGGCCGGGCTGTTGCTGCGCTTCACCGGCAAGCCGGCGATGTGCTTCATGGTGCTCGGCATCGCCGCCATCATCTGCGCATGCGGGGCCGCGGCAATCCGCTTCTCCGTCAAGCACAAGCAGGACGAGCAGGCGCTCTACGATGCGGCGGTGGCGCAGCGCATGGCGTCGTCGTCGATGGCCGTCGCGGCCTGAGACGAGGCTCCGCGTGGGCCGTCCGCCTGGTGGCGGACGGCCCACGCTTTCCGCCGTCCGGAAGGCGTTGGCCAGCGTGCGACCGCGGGTCGAGGGTCGTTATGACCCTGGCAGGAGCTTGGCATTTCCACGGGAAGGCAAGGCTCTTCCTTTTCTGAAGAAAAGAAGCAAAAAGACTTTGCCCATGGGGTCGCGGGCGCCCGATTGGTTCCAGGCTCTTATGGGCAGGGTTCTTTGGTTCTTTCTTTCAAGAAAGAACTGCTTCCTGTCTGTCGTGGCCGCATGGGATCAGAACCGGCAGGTGCATGACAGCCTCGGCCCGAGCGTCGGCAGGCACGCGGCGGCGCAGCCTTTCGCATGCCGTGGTGCGGCCGACCGCCCGGTGTTGCAAGGGCAGGCCGCCCTCGGTCGCTGCGCCGGACTCTCTGCTCTCGTGCGACCCGGTAAACGCTACGCCCGCTTGCGCACCTTGCCCGCCGCCGCCGGCAGCAGCGGCCGCAGGAACCGCCCGGTGTGGCTTTCCGCGCAGGCCGCGACCGTCTCCGGCGTGCCCTCGGCCACGACCCGCCCGCCGCCCTCGCCGCCTTCCGGCCCGAGGTCGAGCAGCCAGTCCG
Organism: uncultured Acetobacteraceae bacterium; assembly: GCA_964236315.1. Taxonomy (GTDB): domain Bacteria; phylum Pseudomonadota; class Alphaproteobacteria; order Acetobacterales; family Acetobacteraceae; genus CAXSEF01. Next base: position 5,138 of record CAXSER010000135.1, read on the forward strand.
CCGTCTTGATGACCTCCAGGTTGTGCTCGATCACCACGACGGTGTTGCCCTGGGCGACGAGGGCGTGCAGCACCTCCAGCAGCTTGCGCACGTCCTCGAAGTGCAGCCCCGTCGTGGGCTCGTCGAGGATGTAGAGGGTGCGCCCGGTCGCCCGCTTGGCGAGCTCCTTTGAGAGCTTGATGCGCTGAGCCTCGCCGCCGGACAGGGTGTTCGACGACTGCCCGAGCGCGATGTAGCCCAGCCCGACCTGCTGCAGGATGCGCAGGCGGTCGTGGATGCGGGTCTGGGCGGAGAAGTATGGCACGGCCTCGTCGACGGTCATCGCCAGGACCTCGGCGACGGACTTGCCGCGGAACTTGATCTCCAGGGTCTCGCGGTTGTAGCGCGCGCCCTTGCAGGTGTCGCAGGTGACGAACACGTCGGGCAGGAAGTGCATCTCGATCTTGATGACGCCGTCGCCCTGGCAGGCCTCGCAGCGGCCGCCCTTGACGTTGAAGCTGAAGCGCCCGGACTTGTACCCCCGCGCCTTGCTCTCCGGCAGTTCGGCGAACCAGTCGCGGATCGGCGCGAACAGGTCGGTGTAGGTCGCCGGGTTGGAGCGGGGCGTGCGGCCGATCGGGCTCTGGTCGATGTCGATGATCTTGTCGAGCTGGTCGAGGCCGTCGATGCGCGCGTGCGGCGCCGGCACCTCGCCCGAGCCCATCAGCCGGCGCGACGCCGCCTTGTAAAGCGTGTCCACCACGAGCGTGGATTTGCCGCCGCCGGAGACGCCGGTCACGCAGGTGAAGGTGCCGAGCGGGAAGTCGGCGGACACGTTGCGCAGGTTGTTGCCGGTGGCGCCGACGACGCGGATCACCCGCTTGGGGTCGGTCGGGCGGCGGGTCGGCACCTCGATGCGCACGCGGCCGGAAAGGTAGGCGCCGGTGATGGAGTCCGGGTTGGCCTCGACCTCGGCGGGCGTGCCGCGGGCGATGACGTGGCCGCCGTGGATGCCGGCAGCGGGGCCCATGTCGATCAGGTAGTCCGCGGCGCGGATCGCGTCCTCGTCGTGCTCGACCACGAGCACGGTGTTGCCCAGTGCCTTGAGGCGGCGGAGCGTGGCCAGCAGCCGCTCGTTGTCGCGCTGGTGCAGGCCGATGGAGGGCTCGTCGAGCACGTAGAGCACGCCGGTGAGCCCCGAGCCGATCTGGCTCGCGAGCCGGATGCGCTGGCTCTCGCCGCCCGACAGCGTGGTGGAGCCCCGCGCCAGCGAGAGGTAGTCGAGCCCGACGTCGACGAGGAACTGCAGGCGCTCGACGATCTCGCGCAGGATGCGCCCGGCGATGGCGGCGCGCTGGGGGGTGAGCTGGGCCTCCACGCCGCGGAACCACTCGAGCGCGCGGCGGATCGACAGTTCGGAGGCCTGCGCGATGGTCAGCTCGGCGATGCGCACCGCGAGCGACTCGGGCTTGAGGCGGGCGCCGTGGCACACCTTGCAGGGCACCTCGGCCTGGTAGCGGCTCATCTCCTCGCGCGCCCAGGCGGAGTCCGTCTCCGCCCAGCGCCGCGCCAGGTTGCCCAGCACGCCCTCGAACGTCTTGGTGACGCCGTAGGCGCGCACGCCGTCCTTGTAGGTGAACTCGATCCTCGCCTCGCCCGTGCCGTGCAGGATCGCGTCGCGCACGCCCTGCGGCAGCTCCTCCCACGGCGTGCGCGTGCTGACGCGGTAGTGGCGCGCGAGGCTCGACAGGGTCTGGTCGTAGTACTGGCTCTGCCCGCCGGTCCACGGCGCGATCGCCCCGTCCGCGAGGCTGCGGCGCTCGTCGGGGACGACCAGGTTCGGGTCGAACACCTGCTCCATGCCGAGGCCGTCGCAGGCCGGGCAGGCGCCGTGCGGGCTGTTGAAGGAGAACAGGCGGGGCTCGATCTCCTCGATGGTGAAGCCGCTCACCGGGCACGCGAAGCGCGAGGAGAACACGGTGCGCTCGCCCGGCGCCGGCGCCTGTCCCGGCGCGAGCTGCGCCGCGTGCGTCGGCGTCGCCGCATCCGCCACCACCAGCGCGCCCTTGCCCACGTCCGGCGCCGCGTCCTCGCCGGCCAGCCTGGCCTCCGCCGCCGCCAGTGCCGCCGCCTTCGTGCGCGGCGCCGTCTTTGCGGG
>CAXSER010000136.1:0-7270 GCA_964236315.1 uncultured Acetobacteraceae bacterium
CCGCCCGCAGCACCCCGCGGCGCCCGACCCCGCCCGCCATCACCGCTCCGCCGCCGCCCGCGAGGCCCGGCGGCCGCCTCAGAACGGCACGGTGCCGCCGCTGTCGCTGCCGATCGCCGGCATCGTCGGGTAGCTTTGCGGCGAAGGCCCCGGCGCATTCAGCGGCACGCAGGTGAACGACAGGTCCAGGCCGGTGTCGGACTCGAACGTCCCCCCGAACGGGCTGGCCTCCAGCACCTCGGACTGCAGCGACTTCGCCCGGCAGAAATCCGCCGCCTCGGTGAACGCCAGCTTGCGCGCCGCCGCCCGCCCGCCCGAGAACCCCGAGCGCTCGACCGAGACGCTGTACGCGTTCGGCCCGGTCGGCAGCACGCCGGTGTTGCTCGCGCACCCCGCCAGCACCACGGCCGCCAGCGGAGCAAGGATCGGGAACAGACGCATGGTCACCTCTCGGATCGGGCGGAAGCTGGAAGTTGGTAGCACCCTGGCAGTCATGAACCCTATGCCTTGGGCAGAAGTTCGATCGTGTTGCGGTCTATGACGTTCGCATGGACGGTTTCGCCAAGGCTGAAGTTTTTCTGGAACCACGTCGCGACCAGATGGCCTTTGTAGGAAATGCGCACCGAGCCGTTCCGATTGGCGGTGCGGTTGATTCGAGAGATTACCGAATCAGTGCCGTCACCGAAAAGAATGCGAACAGGTTCGCTCTCAGCCCCGAGGCGTTGGCTCGCTTCTGCACCAGGATTGATGATGCCCAGGTGGTAGTAGGCTTGGCCGAGCTTGATCCGGAAGCCAACCTTGTCCGCGGTCGTGGTAGTCGGCACGACGTCCGACCCGTCAGAAGGAATGAGCGCAGCAGGCTCCTCCTGCTGTTCGCGCTCGGCTTCCTCGGTCAGGGGACGGTCCCGACCCGGGCGATTCCAGGGCGGAGCAAAACCCGCAATCAGCGAGTCCTCGATTCCGGCCGCGATGCTGATCCCGAAAGATCCGAAGCGCAGTTTGGAAGGAGGATTGAACACAAGAATACGGATCTCCCCTTCGTTCGCGAGAGTCCGGCGAATGTTCTCGTTGTTCCGGCGGTTCGTGCTCTGGCTAGGGCCGGGACGACGATATCCCTGGAAACGTTCGCGGAGCGTTCGGGCAGTCTTGCCGATGTACTCCACACGCGAGTCTTGAACAAAAGCGTAGAGGGAGCTCACCTCATCCAGCAGTAATGCGTCGACTTTCGGATTTCGACCATCCAAGCGGTAATCGATTCCGCTTCCATTCTCATTGACGACCCACAGTCCAACATCAATGAAACCAAGGTCCAGGAGATCGTCTGCGCTCAGCTTGGGCACGGGTAGATCCTTGTTAAGGCTTAATTCAGCAGTCCACACTGTCAGGCTCGATGCCGTATACCGCCTCTAGGCAGCATCATGAGCGCAGCCCGCCTCACCCCGCCCGCTGCGCCGCCACCGCCTCCTCCAGCCACCCCCACGCCTCGCGCTCCCACGACCCCCCCGTCTTCTCCACCGCGATCCGCAGGTAAGCCATCTCCGCGTCCACCTTCTCCCGCGCCAGCATCCGCAGCCGGCTCACCAGGATCGCCCCCTCGATCACCGCCGCTGCCGCCCGGTTGTAGCCGGGGAACGCCCCGTGCACCCCCTCGTGCACCACCCTGCAGTGGAACCGCGGCCGCACCTCGTCCTCGTGCAGCGCGGAGACCTCCAGCTCCCAGTGCGCCAGTGCCCCCTCCAGCCGCGGCGGCCGCACCGCCTCCGACGCCACCACCCCCCACTCCCTGCGCCCCGTCAGCAGCCCCGCGAACACGCGCACGTCCGCCGGATGGCTCGCCGTCGCCTGCGGCACCGCCAGCAGGTTCGCCAGCGTCGCCGAAGGCTGGAACGGCGCGATCGTCCACATCGCCCCGGACTGGGCCCCGTGCTGGGCCCCGTGCTGGATCAGCCCGAGCGGCGCCAGGTGCGGCCGGCCGTCGGGGGAGATGGTGACGACGATGGTCTCGCGGATCAGGGGCATGGCGTCCAGGCGGCTGCAGGCGTGGCTGTCGGAGACGATCCGGGCGTGCCGTTCGCCGGCCCGGACGCCATAGAGGCGGCTGTCCGCCCCGAGGTCCAGGACATTGTTCCCCGCACGGACACGCGGTCCATGCGGCCGGCGGGCACGCGATTCCGCTTTGCATCCACCCGCCGTCCCGCCCAGGATTTGCGGGACGCAACACGAGCGGGGCTGCGATGATCGACACCGGGACGAGCCACGCAGTGGCGACCCGCCTGGGCCTGGCGCCGCCCTTGCCGCCGCGCGCCGCCCTGCGTGGCACCCGGGCACGCGGGGCGGGATGGTCTCCCGCGGCCGCGAGGGGAGCCGTGCTGCTCGTGGCGCTCGTCGCCGCGGCGGCCGGGTTCATGGCGACCGATCCGCAGACGGTGGCGCGGGCGGTGGCCCTCGACCCGGAACTGGCATGGCTGCTGCGCGCGATGGCCGTGCTCAAGATGGCCGCGGCCGCCGCGCTCACCGCGGGGATCGCGTGGCGCCTGGGCAGTGCGGCCACGCCGGTGTGGCTCGCCGGGTATGCGCTGGCCCTGGCGGCGACCTGGGCGGGCCCGGGGCTGATCTGGGACATGGCGCACCTGCGGCTCGGCGCCCTGCTGCTGCACGGCGGCCTGGCCGGGGCGCTGGTGCTGCTGTGGCGCGACCCGGTGGCCGGCGCGCGCCTCGGGGCGACCATCGACGCGCGACGCCGCGTGCTGCGGGACGCCCCTGCGGCGCAGACTGACAGGATCGAGGCTCTGCCCCGCATCCCGCCAGAGGCAAGCCTCCGGACCTCCTCGCCCAGGTAGCGCCGGTCCGGGGCGGCTCGCCCTGGCGGGTCCGGGCAGAGCCCGGCCCTCCTTCCCGGCGGACCGACGTCAGGAGCCGGCCTCCTCCCCGGCGCCATCGCCCTGCGCCCGGTCCGCCGGCGGCTCGACCCGCACCGCCCGCCCCTCGCGCAGAGTGTGCCCCTCCTCCACCAGCCGCGTCCTGTCCCGCTGCGCGATCGGCACCGCCACCCCCCACCCCAGCGGCTCGTCCTGCACGTAGCGCTTGCCCAGGCTCCACGCCGTCTCCGCCCGCGCCAGCTCCGCGCCGAGATAGAACGCGTGCGGCGCATCCCCCTCGACGCCGAGGTCCGGGTAGAACGCCATCGTGTCGCTCCCGCACAGATGCCGCCCCGCGCTCCACGCATGCACCCCGTCCGCCGCCGTCGCGATCCGCCAGTTCCGGTCCCGCACCGCCTCGGCCTGCAGCGCGATGTCCTCCACCCCCTGCGTGAACGGCGACCGCCCGTGCACCTGCAGCAGCCCGCCGCCATACCCCTTCGGCAGGTCGTTGTTCGCCCGCGCCGCGAACATCATCCGCCGCGCCGCGTCGTGCTCCGCCACCGTGCGCCGCGTGTGCGGGCTGACCTGCACGATCAGCACCGCCCGGATCGCCAGCTCCGAGCACACGCCCAGCAGCATCGCCGTGATCCCCGACGTGTCCGCGTCCGTCAGCTCCGTGAGGTTGCCCGTCCCCATCAGGATCTCCGCCTCCGGCAGCCTCTCCCGCAATGCGTGATACCGCACCAGCGACGTCGCGAACCCGAAGTGGATCGGATCGAGAATGGGGTCGAGGATGCACTCGATTCCCCGCGCCACCGCCAGGTCATGCGCCCGCACCAGGCTGTCGAGATCCCCGTGCACCGACGGGATCAGCACCGGCACCGCCGCCGTCCCCTCCACCACGTCGAGCTGGTGCTCGTTCAGGCTCAGCAGGAAGTCCGCCCCCGCCAGCGCCCCGCGCCGCAGCTCCTCGGTGTTGCCCGAATCCACGCTGACCCGCAGCCCCGCCGCCTTCAGCGTGCGCACCGCCGCCTCCAGCCCAGGGAACGGCGTCCCCGGCTTGCACCCCACGTCGATGACATCGGCCCCGTCCGCCGCCATCGCCTGCGCCCGCGCCAGCAGCGCCTCCGGCGTCAGCGTGATCGCCTCCACGATCTCCCCGAAGATGCGGATGTCGTAGCGCGACAGGTCCGGCGGCTTCCCTCCCCGCCCCAGAAAGCGCGGCAGGTCCGCCAGCTCATCCGGCCCCCGCTCCACCCTGACGCCGAGTGCCTCGGCGATGCGCGCCGGATCGACTCCCGCCCGTCCCGGCAGCACGACCCGATCGACCTCCAGCGGCTTGGGCATCCTGCGCACGATGATCGCCTCCGTCATCAGCGCCGCGACCTTGACCCCGATGTTGACCACCGACCACGCGAACCCCAGGTCCCCGAGTCCCTCCAGCACCTGCCGCAGCCGCCGCTCCGCCAGGTGCCCCGTCAGGAACGCGACCCGCTCGCTCACGCCGCCACCCCGGCCACGGCGCCGCCCGACCCGGCCCCTACGCGCCCGCCCCGCGCCCCCCCGCCCCGCCGCAGCACCCGCCCCGGCAGCGCATCCACCGCCAGCCGCGCCGGCACATCCCCCGGCCCCGCGACCCGCACCTCCCCGTCGAACCCGGCGCAGAACCCCGCGAACGCCGCGTCGAGTCCCGGCGCCCCCGCGTCCCGCTTCACCAGCACCACCGCCCGTGCCCGGAGCCGCACCCCCAGCCACACCGCCAGGCTGTCCGACGTCACGCCCCACCCCTTCTCGACGTCCTCCGCCCCCGCCAGCATCGCGCCGGGCATCCACACCGGCACCAGCCCCGCCGCCAGCGCCCCCGCGATCCCCGCCTCGCTCCCCGCCGCCACCAGCCCCGGCGCCGCCGCCAGCACCAGCCCGTACTGCCCCATCGCCAGCAGCGCCATGTCGTGCGCCACCGCATCGTCGTAACCCATCGCCGCCTGCTGCCTGCGCACCGCGTCCGCGAACGGCCCGCCCCCGGGCACCAGCACCACCGGCCCGTCCGCCGCCGCCACCGCGCGCAGCCATGCCCCGCGCAGCGCCGGCGCGTCCGCGTGGCTGCCGCCGAGCTTCACGACGACGGGAGAGGTCAAGAAAGCAAGGCCAGAGGCTCTGCCTCTGGACTCCGCTCAAGGCTTGCCTTGGGAATCCGATACTCAAGGAAAGCCGGTCCAGGGGCGGCTCGCCCCTGGCGGGTCCGGGCAGAGCCCGGCCTGGCTTGCCTCACCCCCGCACCCGCTCGATCGCGCACCCCACCACGCCCTCTCCGACGTCGAGCTTCTCCAGCCGCACCCGCACCCGCAGCACCGCCGGGTGCGCCAGCAGCATCGCCGCGATCCGCTCCGCGAGCGTCTCCAGCAGGTCGATGTGCTCCTCGATCAGCAGCCGGATCCCGTCCGTGATCACGTCGTAGGAGAACACGTCCGCCAGCTCCGCCGTCAGCACCGCCGGCCGCGCCACCGACGCCTCGACGTCGAAGCGCACCCGCTGCGTGTGCCCGTGCTCGAACGCGTACGCCCCCACCTGCATCGGCAGCACCAGGTCGCGCACGAACACGCTGTCCGCGTTGTGCGCGTCCTGCACCACCGGCGCGTACCCCCGCGCCGCCAGCACGCGCAGGTCGCCGCCGGCGGCACCGTTGCCTTCCGCCGGGATCAGCGCCCGGATGCGCGCCACCGCCGCCGGGTCGAGCGCCGCCGTCCGCACCGCCCCCTCGCACAGCGCGCCGCGGAACCCCAGCACGTCCGGCCCCAGCACCAGCAGCCGCGGCACGTCCGGCGCCTCCAGCGACCCTGCCAGCCCCGACATCAGCCCGTGCTCCCGGCACGCTCCCACGAACCGCGCCAGCGCGGAGAGCGGCATGTGCGTCAGCAGCCGCCCCGCCTGCTTGCCGCTGGTGTCGAGCATCGCCCCCGCGAAGCCGCTCTCCGCCAGCAGCGGCAGCAGCGACAGGTCCGGCCCGGCGTCCGCGAACAGCACCGCGACCAGGCTCGCCCGCCCCGCCAGCGGCGCCAGCGCCCGCACGCACCCCGCCGCATCGCCGCCGGGGAAGATCCCCACCTTGACGTCGTCCACGCCGGCCGCCGCCACTGCCTCCGCCGCCGCGGCCACCGCGTCGGGCACCATCGGCAGGTCGCCGGTGACCGCGCTGGTGCGCCGCCGCCCGCCGAGCGCCGCCACCGCCTCGCGCAGAGTGCCCGCCGCCACGGCCCCGAGCGCGCCGCGCGAGGGGTCCTTGAGGTCGATCACGTCGGCCCCGCCCCGCTCGGCGAGCAGCGCCTCCCCGGCCGACGTCACGCTGGCGAGCATGCGAGTCAACGCGCGGCGGTCCCCGGCGCCGCGGCCGCGGCGTCGCCGCCGGCGGTGTGCGGCCCCTGGAACATGCGGTCCTTGACCAGGTAGCGCAGCCCGCGCGTCCAGGACTCGTCGGTGTCGCCGCGGATGTCGACGCTGCCGCCGTACAGCAGGTGGTTGTCCGCCACGTCGCGGATGGTGACGTTCACGTTCAGGATCAGCCGCGACACCTTCTGCACCCACGCCGCGACCGAGACCTGCGCGCCGAGCTTCCTCGCCTCGTCCACGTCGCACCCGTTGCAGTCCCACACCTTGAGGTGCGTGCTCTCCGCGATCACCGCCGCCAGCGCATCGGGCGGCATCTTGCCCGTGTCGACCGGTGTGAACTTGCCCGTCGCCACCAGCATCTGCACCAGGATCGCGTCGAGCTTCTTCAGCCGCTCGCGCTCCGCCGGCGCCAGCCCCTCCTCGGACCCCTGCAGGCTGGTGTCGTCCATGCTGAACGGGAAGAACGCGGCGGTGGCCGGCTTGGCACCCTCGAGCGCCGCATAGTCCCCCGATGGCGGCCGCTGCGCCGGTGTCGCCTCGCCGGCCGCCCCGGGCGCGGCCACCGCCGGGTCGCCCGCCTGCGCCCAAGCCGGGACGGAGGCACATGCGGCAAGGCCGAGCACCGCGGTGAAGGCGGCCCGCGCCCGCACCAGCGACCTTGCGGGGCCCCGGGCCGAACCCGGGAAACGTGTCTGCGAATTCATGGCGCGAAGGCTCCCTGGCGCCCCTGTCGGCCGTGGGCGGCCTTGATCGTGACGGGGCTGTTGTTCATGGTGGCGCGCATGAAACGTCCAAAAGCGGCGGCGGGCAACGGCATCAGCCGGCGCCATCTTGTGGCATGGGCCGCAGCCGGGTGCACGCTCCGCGCCGCCACCCCCTTCGCACGCGCCCAGGACTCCGGGGCGACACCCTCCGGCGGCACGCCCGCCGGCGTCGGCTCCGTCGACTCCCAGCTCGCCAACGCGTCCGCCGCCGCCGAAAGCACCGCCCCGGACGACGCCACCCCGGCCGCCGCCGCGCCC
>CAXSER010000137.1:0-7268 GCA_964236315.1 uncultured Acetobacteraceae bacterium
CTGACCGCCTGCGCCGGCCACCCCGAACGCCTGCGCGGCGCCTCCCTCCTCACCCCCCACGCCGGCGAGTTCGCCCGCGTGTTCGGCGCGCCCGGCCCCGACCGCGTCGCCGCCGTGCGCGCCGCCGCCGCCCTCACCGGCGCCGTGGTCCTGCTCAAGGGCAGCGACACCATCGTGGCCGCCCCCGACGGCCGCGTGGCGATCAACGACAGCGCGCCGCCCTGGCTCGCCACCGCCGGCTCCGGCGACGTCCTGTCCGGCCTGGCCGCGTCGCTGCTCGGGCAGGGCATGGCCCGCTTCGAGGCCGCCTGCGCCGCGGTCTGGCTGCACGGCCGCGCCGGCGCGCTGGCGGGGCAGGGGATGCTGGCCGAGGACCTGCTCGCGCACATCGCCGGCGCGCTGGGCGAGGCGAGGCAAGGCCAGGGCTCTGCCCCATGTCTGGAAGGCGGGGACCCGCCAGGGCGAGCCGCCCTGGACCGGCACACATGAAGGCGGCGGCGCGCCGTGCCGCCGGCCCATGTCAGGGTTTCCAAAGGCGAGCCTTTGGCGGAGTCCAGAGGCGGAGCCTCTGGCCTTGCTTCCTTGGCCCGCGACCCTCGACTTTCCCCCATCGACGCCACATTTTGCACAGCAGTTGACGGAGATCGCCCCATGACGACCCACCCGACCCAGCCCCGCCCGGCCCAGCGCCTGGCCGCCCATGCCGCGCACGCCGCGCTGCGCGTCCGCGGCGACGACGAGGAGGACCCCGACGCCCCCGATCCCGACAGCCCCGACGTCCCCGAGCCCCAGGGCCCGGAGAAGAAGGAGCCCGACGACAACAAGACGATGAGCTCGCCGGTCAACGAGCTGGAGCTGCGCCTGTTCAACCAGCGCAAGGTGCTGGTGTTCGGCGCGATCAACGACAAGCTGGCGCGCGACGTCACCGGCCGCCTGCTGGCGCTCGCCGGGGCGTCGGCCGACCCGATCGACGTCTACATCAACTCGCCCGGCGGCCACGTCGAGAGCGGCGACACCATCCACGACATGATCCGCTTCGTCGACGCCGAGGCCCCGGTGCGCATCATCGGCACCGGCTGGGTCGCCAGCGCCGGCGCCCTGATCTTCCTCGCCGGGAAGAAGGAGCGGCGCTACTGCCTGCCCAACACCCGCTTCCTGCTGCACCAGCCGATGGGCGGCGTGCGCGGCCCCGCGACCGACATCAAGATCGAGGCGCAGGAGATCATCAAGATGCGCGAGCGCCTCAACCGCCTGATCGCGCGCGAGACCGGCCAGACCTACGAGAAGGTCTGCAAGGACACCGACCGCAACTACTGGATGGGCGCCGAGGAGGCCATCGCCTACGGGATGATGTCGCGCGTCGTCACCAGCGCCAAGGAGCTCTGAGCGCCCGCGGGCGGCAGGCAAGGTGCACCGCAGCCTCGCCAGCCGCCCGGTTGACGCTCCCGCGCCGCCGGGGCACCAAGGCGGCGTTCGTCCTGGGAGAGCCATGCCATGCGCCGCGCCGCCATCCTGCTGACCGCCGCCGTGGCCATCGCCTCGCTCGCGGGCTGCTCCCTGTGGCGCTCCGCCCCGCCCACCTACAACGTGTTCTTCGCCGACAACGCCTCGCGCATCGACGAGGCCGCCCGCACCACAATCGTCGAGGCGGCCCGCGTCGCCAACGCCCGCCCGTCCGAGCCGGTCACCCTCGACGGCTACGCGGACACCAAGGACATGACCGTCGGCAGCGCCCATGCGAGGGAGCTGGCCCGCCAGCGCGTGGACGCGGTCGCCGAGGCCCTGACCGGCGTGGGCGTCAACGCCACCCGCATCGTGCGGGCGCCTTACACCGTTGATCCGGAGGCCAACGCCGGCGTCGCGAGCCGGCGCGTCGAGATCGACATCGGGCACTGAGCGCAGGCAGGCAAGGTCGAGGCTCTGCCTCGAACTCCGCCAAGGGCTGGGCCCTTGGATCGCCTCTACCCAGGCAAGGCAGTCCAGAGGCCCGGCCTCCGGCGGGTCCGGGCAGGGCCCGGCCCTGCTTCCTGTTCTCCCCCTGTCCCCGCCGCCCCGCGCCTGCGATGATGCCGGCATGAGCGCCCCCGCCTACCAGCCCGGCCCCGCCCGCGACCCAGACTCCGTGCTCGCCCGCGTGTTCGGCTTCCCCGCCTTCCGCGGCCTGCAGCGCGACGCCGTGATGCACGTCACCGGCGGCGGCGACGCCCTCGTGCTGATGCCCACCGGCGGCGGCAAGTCCGTGTGCTACCAGGTGCCCGCCCTGTGCCGCGACGGCACCGCCGTCGTCATCTCCCCCCTCATCGCGTTGATGGACGATCAGGTCGCCGCCCTGCGCCAGCTCGGCATACGCGCCGGCGCCCTGCACTCCGAGCTCGACCCCGACGAGGCCCGCGAGACCTCCCGCGCGCTCGCCGACGGCACGCTCGATCTGCTCTACGTCTCGCCCGAGCGACTGCTGTCCGGCGCCACGCTCGACCGCCTGTCGCGCATCGAGGTCGCCCTCGTCGCGATCGACGAGGCGCACTGCGTCTCCGCCTGGGGACACGAGTTCCGGCCCGAGTACCGCGCGCTCGCCGGCCTGCGCCAGCGCTTCCCCGGCGTGCCGCGCGTGGCGCTGACCGCGACCGCGGACCCGCGCACCCGCGCCGACATCCTCGCCAACCTCGACATGAACGACGCGGCGGTGTTCGCCGCCAGCTTCCACCGCGACAACCTGCACATCGCCGCACACGCGAAGGCCTCGGAGTCCCAGCAGCTCGCGGCCTTCCTCAACCGCCACCCCGGGCAGGCCGGCATCGTCTACTGCGGCAGCCGCAACAAGACGGAGCGCACCGCCACCCGCCTGGCGCAGGACGGGCGCGTCGCCATCCCGTTCCACGCCGGCCTGTCGCCGATCGAGAAACGCGCCGGGCTGACACGCTTTCGCTCCGGCGAGCCGGTGGTGATCTGCGCCACCATCGCCTTCGGCATGGGCATCGACCGGCCGGACGTGCGCTTCGTCGCCCACCTCGACATGCCCGACAGCCCGGAGTCCTACTACCAGCAGATCGGCCGCGCCGGCCGCGACGGCGAGCGCGCCGACACCCTGCTGCTCTACGGCGTCGAGGACATTGCCCGTGCGCGCCAGTGGCTCGCTCAGTCGCAGGCCTCCGAGCAGCAGCGCGAGGTGATGCGCGTCCGCTTGGAAATGATGATCGCCCTGTCCGAGACCACCGCCTGCCGCACCCGTGCGCTGCTCGGCTGCTTCGGCGAGACCCTGTCCACCGACTGCGGTCACTGCGACAACTGTCGTAACCCGGCCAGGATGTTCGACGGCACGGAGGCCGCTCGCAAGGCGCTGTCGGCGGTATACAAGACCGGCCAGCGTTTCGGCGCGCTCCATGTCGTCAGCGTGCTGCGCGGCCAGAAGACCGACATGATTGAGAAGTGTGGCCACGACTCGTTGACGGTGTTCGGTATCGGCCGCGACGGTACGGTGGACTTCTGGCGCGGCGTCATTCGCCAGCTTCTCTCCCGCGGCGCCTTGCGCAGCGTCACTCTCGAGAATCGCGGCACCACGCTTGCCCTCGACCCCGACACCGCCCGCCCGATCCTGCGCGGCGAGCAGCAGGTCATGCTGCGCGAGGAGGACGTTCCCGCGGACCCGATGCTGGAAGGCCGCAGGCGCGACCAGCGCCGTACCTACTCAGCGTCCGGTGCAGCAGGCGGCGAGGCGAGGTCACGTCCGCCCTCCGGCGGATCGGACGGCGCGGGACAGTCCGGCCCGTTCGACGCCCTACGCGCTTGGCGCACCGACATCGCCCGCAGCCAGTCCGTGCCGCCCTACGTGATCTTCAACGACGCGGTGCTGCACGACATCGCAGCAGTGCGGCCGGGCACGCTGGACGAACTCGGACGCATCAAGGGCGTCGGCGTCTACAAGCTGGAACATTATGGCGCCGACGTGCTGCGCATCCTGGGAGAGCAGTAGCAGGCAAGGCCAGGGGCTCTGCCCCTTGACCCCGCCAGGGGGAGCCCCCCTGGACTGGCTTCACTTAGAAAGCGCCGGTCCAGGGGCGGCTCGCCCCTGGCGGGTCCGGGCAGAGCCCGGCCTTGCTTCCTTCCTCCGGCCCGGGAACATACCCCGCCCTGCGGCGTTGCCCGCCCATGGCACAGCGCAAGAATTCCCTCTGGTTCTCCATCCTCGGCCTCGGCTTCGCCGTCGCGGGCACCGACAAGGTGTTCTCGCAGCGCGGCTACGAGGGCATGTTCCGCAACTGGGGCTGGACGGAGGACCAGATGCGCGCGCTCGGCGCCGCCGAGATCATCGGCGGCCTGCTGGTCGCGCCCCGCGCCACCCGCGTCCTGGGCAGCGCCCTGCTGATCGCGGCCTCCTCCGCCGTGCTCAGCGAGGAGCTGCGCCACGGCGAGTCCCGACACGCCGCCCCCCGCCTCGGCCTGCTGCTCGCGGCCGCCACCGCCCTGCTGCCCCGCGCCGCCCGTTAGGACCCGCCCGATGTCACAGCGCTCCACTCCGCTCCTGTTCTCGCTCCTCGGCTTCGGCTTCGGCATCGCCGGCGCCACCAAGCTTGCCGGCTTCGCGCCGCAGCGTGCGCTGTTCCACAGCTGGGGCTGGTCCGATCAGGCCCGCCAGGTCGTGGGCGCGCTGGAGCTGGGCGGGGCCACGCTGCTGGTCTCGAACCGCACACGCGGCTGGGGCGGGCTCGTCCTGGCCGCGACCTCCGCCGTGGTCCTCGCCACCGAGGGCCGCCACCACGACGACACGCTGATCCCGCCGCGCGCCGTGCTCCTGCTCGGCGCACTTGCCGCCCTGGCCTGACGGCCGCGCGCCCCGCTCCGGGGTTCCTGCCCGGCGTCTGAGACCAGCGGCGCCGCCGTCGCAGACCCGGCCCAGTCAGGCCGTCTCCGCGCTCTCGCGAGTCGTTCGTACGCGGTGGGTCCCTGTCCAGGGCCCGCTGCGTGCAAGGATCCTGACACGGCCGTGCAGGGGCTTCGGCCTTCCCCGGCCGGCTCAGGCCGCCTCTTCCAGACGCCCCTGCTCCCCCTCCTCGCGGCTGAACCGCACGAGCCGGTCGCCGGCCTCGGCCGCCCCGGGCCCGTGCGTGATCGAGACCATCGTCGTGCCCGGCAGCCGCTCGCGCAGCATGTGCAGCACCGCCGCCTCGGACTCCGGGTCGAGGTTCGCCGTCGCCTCGTCGAGGAACAGCCAGTCCGGCCGCAGCAGCAGCGCCCGCGCCACGGCGAGGCGCTGCTGCTCGCCGCCGGACAGTCTCTGCCCCCACGGCGCGTCGTCGTCGAGCGCGCCTGCCAGCACGCCGAGCCCCGCGTCGCGCAGCGCCGCCACCACCCGCGCGTCGTCGAAGTCGCCGGGGGCGGCCGGGTAGCACACCGCGTGGCGCAGCGTGCCGAGCGGGATGTACGGCCGCTGCGGCAGGAACAGCGACGTCCCCGACGGCCGACGGATCGTGCCCTGCGCGAACGGCCAGATCCCGGCGATGGCGCGGAACAGCGTGGACTTGCCCGTGCCCGAGCGCCCGCTGATCACCGTGTTGCGGCCGCGCGGGAACTCCAGGTGCACCTGGTCGAGCAGCGTCGCGCCGTCCGGCAGCGACAGCGTGACGCCGTCGAGCACGAGGTCGGCGCTGGCCGAGGCCGCCTCCGACACGCCGACCGTCCGCCCCACCGCTGCGCTCGCGCGCGCGGTCTCGATCGCGCGGCCGAACGTCGCGAGACGCTCTGTGGTCGCGCGGTAGTCGGCCAGCGTGGCGTAGGACTGGATCACCCAGGACAAGGCGCTCTGCACCTGCGAGAACGCGCCCACCGTCTGGAACAACGAGCCGAGCGTGAGCTTGCCGAAGAACAGCCTTGGCGCCATTACCACGATCGGGAAGATACCGGACACCTCCGAGTACCCGATCACGATCGAGTTGAGCAGCTTGGTGCGCTTCATAATCGCGAGGAAGTTGGCGTAAATGTCGGAGAACCGCGCGAGCAGCCCTGAGCGTTCCTCCGCCTCGCCGCCATACAGCGCGACGCCTTCGGTGTTCTCGCGCACCCGCACCAACCCGAAGCGGAAATTCGCCTCGAATCTCTGCTGCGCGAAGTTGAGCATCGCCAGCGGGCGACCGATGAAATGCGTCACCACGGTGCCGAATACCGCGTAGATCAGCGCGATCCACACCAAGTAGCCTGGGATGGTGATGCCCAGCAGCGTGATCGGCCCGGACAGCCCCCACAGCACGCCCATGAAGCTGAAGATCGTGACCACGTTGGACAGCAGGTCGATGCCCAGCGAGAGGGTGCTCGACACGAAGTCACGCACATCCTCCGACACGCGCTGGTCCGGGTTGTCGGTGCCGTCGCTGACCCCGGTGCCGGCGCTGCGCAGTCCGATTCGGTAGTATGCCTGATCAGAGAGCCAGTCGTCGAGGACGCGCGAGGTCATCCAGCGGCGCCAGCGTATACTTAGCCATTGCTGGAGGTAGCGCGCATACACCGCGATCGTGATGTAGACGGTTGCGATGTAGAGGAAGCCCGGCATCACGAAGCCGCTCTCGGTGTGGCTATAGGTGAACAGCAGCGAGAGGAACGCATTCCAGTCCTTGGTCTGGAAGGTGTTGGTGAATGCGTTGTTCCAGTAGCTGAGCACAACCTGCATCCCCACCAGGGACAGGTTCATCGCCACGATCACGATCAGCAGCAGCCACGCGGAGCGCTTCTCCTCGGACCGGAAATACGGCCTGGCCAGGAACCAGGCGTCGCGAAGGAACGGGCCAAGGCCGCGCATCAGGGGGAACTCCGGTCGCCGTTGGGGGGCAGGGCAGGGGGCTTGGTCCCGGCCCTGTCGTCGTGCAGCCGACGGTCGAGCGCGGCCAGCCACGCGGCCAGCCGGCGGCGGTTCGCGCCCAGGTCCGAGCGCCCGTAGACGCTGCGCGACCACAGCACCAGCCCCGCGCCGCCGTCCGCCGGCAGGACCTCGACCGCGACCAGGTCGGGGAAGTTGAACACCGCCGAGCGCGCCACGTAGTCGCGCCGCCACGGCGTCTCCGCGCGGCCGGCCATCGGGAACACGCGCGGCTGCGCCAGCGCCACCGCCTCGATCGCCGCGAGCAGCGTCGCCGCCGGCACCGCGTAGCCCGGCGTCATCAGGTCGGGCACCGGCGAGAACCCCGCCGGCGCCGCCAGCGCGTGGTTGGGCGACCCGGGCCGCACGATGCCGCGCAGCGACGCCGGCGCCGCGGGCACCGCCACGCCGTGCGCCCCCTGCG
>CAXSER010000138.1:0-7249 GCA_964236315.1 uncultured Acetobacteraceae bacterium
CTGCAGGGCATCACCGCCAAGCCGGTCGACCTGGCCGTGCTCGACATCAAGATGCCCCGCATGGACGGCATGGAGCTGCTGCAGCGCCTGCGCCAGCGCTCCGCCCTGCCGGTGATCTTCCTCACCTCCAAGGACGAGGAGGTCGACCAGCTCATGGGCCTGCGCCTGGGTGCCGACGACTACATCACCAAGCCCTTCAGCCAGCGCCTGCTGATCGAGCGCATCCGCGCCCTGCTGCGCCGCAATGACGCCTCGCGCGCCGAGGGCTCCGGCGCGGCGCCGGGCGGCGTGATGGTGCGCGGCTTGCTCAGCCTCGACGAGACCAAGCACCAGTGCCTGTGGGAGGGCACGGACATCGCGCTCACCGTCACCGAGTTCCTGCTGGTCAAGGCGCTCGCCGCCCGTCCCGGCATGGTCAAGTCGCGCGACCAGCTGATCGACGCGGCGTACGGCGAGAACATCTACGTCGACGACCGCACCATCGACAGCCACATCAAGCGGGTGCGCAAGAAGTTCAGGCAGGCCAGCGAGAGCTTCGACCACATCGAGACGCTCTACGGGATCGGCTACCGCTACAAGGAAGGCTAGCCCGGCCCCTGCCCGGACCCGCGCACGAAGGAAGGGCGGGGGGTTCCGCCGGCCTGAACTGACGGGTTCCCAGAGGTCCCCGGCCTTTGGCGGGTCCGGGCAGAGCCCGGCCTTGCCTTCTTCCTTCCGCGACGGAGCCCCGAGCGTGCCAGACAGCCTCCCGTCCCGTGCCCTCCCCGCGACCCTGTCCCCGCCGCCGAACCTGCGCATGCGCTGGGTCTCGCCCATGCTGCGCCGCATCCTGCTGGTCAACGCGCTCCCCCTGGCCCTGCTGGTCGCCGGCCTGCTCTACCTCGACCAGTACCAGAACGGCCTGCTGGAGGCCGAGGTCCTGGCGCTTCGCGAGCAGGCCAGGATCTACGCCGGCGCCCTCGGCGAGAGCGCCGTGCGCACCTCCGACCCCGCCAACCCCGTGCTGCTTCCCGACCTGGCCCAGCCGCTGCTGCGCCGCCTGACCGACCCCACGCCCAACGCCCAGGCCATCCTCTACGCCGCCGACGGCCAGGTGATCGCCGACAGCCGCGTGCGCGCCGGCGCCGGCGGCAGCACCACCACCGAGCCGCTGCCCCCCGCCCAGGACCGCGGCGTGTTCCTCGGCCTGGTCGAGCACGTCTACGACACGGTGCTCAACCTGCTGCCCCACGACCAGGACAGCGCGGTGCAGATCAGCCCCGACGCCGCCGGCCCCGACTGGCAGCCCGACGCCCGCGAGGTGCGCATCAGCAGCCCGTCCGACAGCCGCGAGCTGCCCCCCTACATCCGCCGCCAGGGCCACCGCCTGCTCGTCACCGTCGCCGAGCCGGTCGAGCGCAGCCACCACACCGTCGGCATCGTCGTGCTGACCCGCGCCGCCCGCGAGGTGGACAACGCCCTGTTCACCATCCGAATGTCGATCCTGAGCCTGACCGTGATCGCGCTCGTGCTGACGGTCGCGCTGTCGTGGTACCTCTCGCGCACCATCGCCCGCCCGCTGCTGCGCCTGGCCCGCGCCGCCCACGACATGCGCGAGGGCAGGGGGCGCGCGGGCACCGTCTCGCGCCGCCTGCTCGGCCGCCGCGACGAGATCGGCGAGCTGGCGCAGGCGCTGTCGGAGAGCTCCACCGCGCTGTGGACCCGCATGGACGCCATCGAGCGCTTCGCCGCCGACGTCGCCCACGAGATCAAGAATCCGCTGACCTCGATCCGCTCCGCCATCGAGACGCTGCGCCGCATCGAGGACCAGGGCCAGCAGCGCCGCCTGCTCGCGATCATCAGCGAGGACGTCATCCGCCTCGACCGGCTGATCAGCGACATCTCCGACGCCAGCCGCGTCGACGCCGAGCTGTCGCGCACCATGACCGAGCCGGTCGACGTCGCCCGCATGCTGGCGCTCCTCGCCGAGATCCACGAGGCCACCCACGATCCCGAGGAGGGCGAGCCCCGCATGGTGCTCGACGCGCCGGCCGAGGGCCTGTCGGTGATGGCCGTCGAGGGCCGCCTGGTGCAGGTGCTGCGCAACCTGATCGGCAACGCCCTGAGCTTCTCGCCGCGAGACGGCACCATCACCCTGCGCGCGGCAGAGGCGGGCGCCTGGGTGGAGATCGCGGTCGAGGACGACGGCCCCGGCATCCCCGAGGCGCGCCTGGAGCACGTGTTCGACCGCTTCTACACAGAGCGCCCCGCCGGCGAGCAGTTCGGCAAGCACTCCGGCCTCGGCCTGTCCATCAGCCGCCAGATCGTCGACGCCCTGAAGGGCCAGATCTCCGCGGAGAACCGCCGCGGCCCGGACGGCACCGTCGTGGGCGCGCGGTTCCTCGTGCGGCTGCCCAAGGCGTAGGGCAGGCAAGATCGAGGCTCCGCCTCGAGCTCCGCCAGGGGGAGCCCCCCTGGACTGGCCTCACCTAGAGAGCGCCGGTCCAGGGGCGGCTCGCTCCTGGCGGGTCCGGGCGTAGCTGCCCGAAGGCTCCGACGACCCTCTCGGGTCGTTGGAATGGGCAGCGGAGGGAGGGCCCGGCCTTTCCTGCCTCAGTTGGTCGCCTCCACCGACCACGTCGCCGACAGCACCTTCGGCGAGGCCGACAGCGCCGCGACCACCGCGTCCAGCTCCGCGTCCTCTGCCGTCGTGGGCACGAGCACGGCGGCCAGCTCCACCTGGTCGTCGCCGTCCGACAGGGTCTCGAACTCGCGCACCGGGTAGCTCGCCCGGTCCAGCTCCGCGTCGAGCAGGTCGCGCACCTCGGAGACGTCGCGCGGCAGGCAGGTGGCGTGCACGCTGTAGCGCGCCTCGGTGACGTCGGGATCGATCGGCCTGCGGTTCACCCAGTTCACCAGCGGCCGCAGCAGCGTGTTGCCGGCGAGCACGAACCCCGCGAGCGTCGCGGCCTCCGCCGCCATCCCGCTGCCCGACAGCGTGCCGACGGCGGCCGAGCACCACAGCGTCGCCGCGGTGTTCAGCCCGCGGATGTCGGTGCCGTCCTTGAGGATCACGCCCGCGCCCAGGAAGCCGATCCCCGAGACCACGTAGGAGATGATCCGCGTCGCCCCCTCCGGCCCGAGCAGCCGCAGGCCGAGGTCGGAGAACGCGGCAGCGCCCACCGCGACCAGCACGTTGGTGCGCAGCCCCGCCGTGCGCTGGCGCCACTGCCGCTCGAGCCCGATCAGCGTGCCGAGCACGAACGAGGCCGAATATGCCACGACGGTGTGCGCATAGGCGCTGGCCGCAAGCCGGGCCCAGGCCCCGGGCATCTCGTCCATGCGCGCACGGCTCCCTGGTCGACCCGCCGCAGCATAGCCCGCGCCGGGCCGGGCGGCGACCCGCCTCGGGCGACGGGCCCCGCCCTTGCCCCGCGCCCGCTGTTTGACCAGGGTGCGCCGCTCAGGAACCGGAAAGCCAATGCCTTGAAAGACGACGACGCCCAGGAGATCGCCAAGGAACGCGAGGAGACCCGTCAGGCCCAGGCCGTGATGGCCTCCGCCAACTTCGACGCCCGCACCGTGTCGATGGTGATGCTCGCCGTGCTCGCGGTGTTCTACACGCTCTATGCCGCGGCGGAGTTCGTGCTGCCCCTGACGCTGGCGATCGTGCTGAACCTGCTGCTGTCGCCGGCGATGCGCTTCCTGACCAGCCGGCTGCGCTTCCCGCGCCTGCTCGCGGCGCTTCTGCTGATCGTGGTGCTGTTCGGCGTGCTCGCCATGCTGATGTTCGCGATCTCGTTCCCGGCGTCGGAGTGGATCAAGCGCGCCCCGGAGGCCTGGCCGGAGATCCAGAAGAAGGTCTCGGTCCTCGCCGGCCCGATCGACACCGTGCGCCACGCCATGACCCAGCTCAAGCAGTTCACCGAGCAGGGCGGTGGCGGTGGCGGCGCGGCTCCTGCCGCCGCACCCGCGCCCGGCGGCGGCGGGATGCCCTCCGGCGTCGGCGCGGTCGGCGGGGCGATCCTGTCCGGCACCAAGGCGTTCCTCGGTCAGATCTTCACCGTCGTGCTGATCCTGTTCTTCCTGCTGTCGGCCGGCGACAGCCTGCTGCACCGCCTCGTCGAGGTGCTCCCCACCTTCGCCGACAAGCGCCGCGCGGTGGCCATCGCGCGCGAGATCGAGGGCAACATCTCGATGTACCTCGCGACCATCACGGTGATGAACCTGCTGGTCGGCGTGCTGAACGGGCTGCAGGTCTGGCTGTTCGGCATGGGCAACC
The DNA here is from genome assembly GCA_964236315.1 of uncultured Acetobacteraceae bacterium. Lineage (GTDB taxonomy): Bacteria > Pseudomonadota > Alphaproteobacteria > Acetobacterales > Acetobacteraceae > CAXSEF01. Next base: position 4,262 of record CAXSER010000138.1, read on the forward strand.
CGCTGCTCTGGGGCACGGTCGCCTTCATGCTGAACTACATCCCGATCCTGGGGCCGCTGACCGGGGTGGTGATCTTCCTGGTGGTCGGCCTGCTCACCTTCTCCTCGCCGCTGTTCGCCCTGGTGCCCGCCGGCGGCTACCTGCTGATCCACATGCTGGAAGGCGAGACCATCACGCCGATGCTGCTCGCCAAGCGGTTCACCCTGAACCCGCTGCTGGTGATCCTGTCGCTGTTCTTCTGGGACTGGCTGTGGGGGGTGCCCGGGGCGTTCCTGTCGGTGCCGCTGCTCGCCGTGTTCAAGATCTTCTGCGACCACATCGAGTCGCTCACGCCGATCGGCCACATGCTCGGCGAGAGCCACGCCCGCCCGAAGAAGGCCTGAGCCGCGGCAGGAAGGCCGGCCAATCCCCCCAGCCGCCGCCCTCCAGCCTCCCTCGCGCCGGTCCAGGGGCGCCGCCCCTGGCGGGTCCAGGGCAGCGCCCTGGCCTTCCTCGCTGGCCCGCTCCTTGCACGGTCCTGCGGGCAGATGACGCGTGCAGCTGGCCAAGGCCAAGCCATACGCGCATCATCCAGGCCCGATCGGCCGCAGGGGAGGTCCATCTCATGGGCAGCTTGCCTCATTCCCGTGCATCCGCCGCCCGGCCTCGCTGAGGCCGCATGACGGCCGACCGCTCGCACGACACGCACTGCCCGTACTGTGCCCTGCAATGCGCCATGACCGTGACCCCCGACGGGTCCGGCGGCGTGTCCGTGGCCGGGCGCGACTTCCCCTCCAACAAGGGCGGCCTGTGCCGCAAGGGCTTCACCTCCGCCAGCCTGCTCGCAGCCCCAGGCCGCCTGCTCGCGCCGCTGGTGCGCGACCGCCGCGGCACGAGGCTGCGCGAGGCGAGCTGGGACGAGGCGATGGAGCGCGTGGCCTCCGGCATCGCCCGGCTGCAGTCCGTGCACGGCCGCGACGCCTTCGCGCTGTACGGTGGCGGCGGGCTGACCAACGAGAAGGCCTACCTGCTCGGCAAGTTCGCCCGAGTGGCGCTGGGCACCTCGATGATCGACTACAACGGCCGCTTCTGCATGGCCTCCGCCGCGGCCGCCGGCATCAAGGCGTTCGGCATGGACCGCGGCCTGCCGTTCCCGCTCGACGACATCCCCGGCGCCGAGGCGATCCTGCTCGCCGGCGGCAACCCGGCCGAGACCATGCCGCCGATCATGCAGTACTTCGACGACCAGCGGCGCCGCGGCGGCCGCCTGATCGTCGTCGACCCGCGCCGCACGGCAACGGCCAAGCTCGCCCACCTGCACCTCCAGCTCACGCCGGGCACCGACACCGCGCTGGCCAACGGCCTGCTGCACGTCGCCATGCGCGACCGGCTGATCGACCAGGCGTTCATCGACACCCGCACCTCCGGCTGGGCGAAGGTGAAGCGCATCTGCGCCTCCTACTGGCCCGACCGCGTGGAGCGCATCACCGGCGTGCCCGCGGAGCAGGTGGTGCAGGCCGCCCACCTCATGGGCGAGGCGGCGACCGCGATGGTGCTGTCCGCGCGCGGCGCAGAGCAGCAGAGCAACGGCACCGAGAACACGCTCGCCTTCATCAACCTGATCCTGGCGCTCGGCCGCGCCGGCAAGGTGCACTGCGGCTACGGCACCATCACCGGCCAGGGCAACGGCCAGGGCGGGCGCGAGCACGGCCAGAAGGCCGACCAGCTCCCCGGCTACCGCAAGCTCGACAACCCCCGGCACCGCGCCGAGATCGCCGAGATCTGGGGCGTGGCCCCGGAGAGCCTGCCCCAGCCCGGCCTGTCTGCCACCGAGATGTTCGCCGAGCTGGGCGGGCGCGTGCGCGGCCTCATGGTGATGGCCGCCAACCCGCTGGTCTCCGCCCCGGACGCGACCGCGCTCGCCGGGCGCATGGCCGGGCTCGACATGCTGGTGGTCGCCGACATGTTCCTCTCCGAGACCGCCTCGCGCGCCGACGTGGTGCTGCCGATCGCGCAATGGGCGGAGGAGGAGGGCACCATGACCAACCTGGAGGGCCGGGTGATCTACCGCCGCCAGGTGCTGCCGCTGCCCGAAGGCGTGCGCCGCGACTCAGACATCCTGAGCGAGCTGGCGCGGCGCCTGGGCTCCACCGCCACCTTCGACGCCGAGCCGCAGGCCGCCTTCGCCGAGCTGCGCCGCGCCAGCGCCGGCGGCGTCGCCGACTACTCGGGCATCAGCTACGACCGGATCGTCGCGGAGGACGGCGTGTTCTGGCCCTGCCCGTCCGACGCCCACCCCGGTTCGCGCAGGCTCTACCTGGAGCGCTTCGCCTTCGAGGACGGCCGCGCGCGCTTCCACCCCGTCGAGCACCACGGTGCCAGGGAGCAGCCTGACCGCGCCTACCCCTACGTGCTGACCACCGGCCGCGTGCTCTCGCACTACCAGACCGGCGCCCAGACCCGCCGGGTGCCGGAGCTGGCCGCCGTCGAGCCCGGCGCCTACGTCGAGATGCACCGCGACACCGCGCGCGGCCTCGGCATCGCCCACGGCGACTGGGTGAGATGCACCACCCGTCGCGGCGAGGTCGTGGTGCGCGCCCGCCTCGGCACCGCGATCCGCCTCGACACCGTGTTCGTGCCGTTCCACTGGGGCGGCGTGGGCTGCGCCAACAACCTGACCAACCCGGCGCTCGACCCCACCAGCCGTATGCCCGAGTTCAAGGCCTGCGCCGTCCACCTGGAGCGCACCGAGACGCCGCGCGCGACCTCGGCCGTCGAGCCCCCGGGCAAGGCGGTCGCGGCCACCGCCGCGCAGACCCTGCAGGGCGCGCTCGACGGCGAGGCCGCCGCACCCGGGGAGAGCCGGCCCATCCCGCAGCTCGTCGCAGAGGTTCACACGGCATGACCCCGGACACCGGAGTGCAGATGGACCCCGCGGCCCTGGACCTTCACGGTGGCGGCGTGCCGATGCAGGCGCGCCAGGAGCCCGTGCCGGAGCAGGCCGACCCG
>CAXSER010000139.1:0-7246 GCA_964236315.1 uncultured Acetobacteraceae bacterium
CGCCCGCGCCCGGGCCGGCCAGGCCGCTGCCGAGCGAACCGCCTCCGGCGCCGCCACCCATGCTGCCCGCACCGGCGCCCGCGCCGCCACCGGGCGCCCCGACCTGGGCCATCGCCGCCCCGGTCATCCCAAGCATCGCCACCGCCGCCAGAATCGAGATACGCATGATGAGAACCCTTTCCGAGTATCAGGGGAGACTACCGCAGACGCGGCGCATCCCCGCCACACATCTTCGGGAACACTGCCCGGAACTGCACACCAGCATGCCACCGTCGCAGCCGCACGATGCTTGTGCCGCCCGCCACATGGTTGCCGCGACATGCGTCTCGTGCTGTCCCTCCGTCCAGCAACGCCGCACGGGCGGGAAAGTTCGCCCGCTGCCGTCCGTGGCCCCGAGGGTCAGGCCCGCCGCCGGAACGGCCAGTCCACCACCTCGCCGGCGAACAGCGCCCACCACACCAGCACCGGCTGCAGCGCCAGGCGCGGCGCGTGGTACCACCAGCCGAGCTGCATCCCGCCCCCGGGCAGCCCGCCCATCGCGTGCCTGATGTTGGCCGGCACCACGCACACCGCGTACAGCGCCAGCGCCGCCCCCGCGAGCCGCCGCACCCGCCGCGTCGGCAGCGCCAGCGCCCCGGTGTCTCGCACAGCCCCGTGAACAGGATCACCGCGTGCGGGAACGGCACCCACCCCGGCGTGATCAGCAGGAACGGCGCCGGCATCGCCAGGTGCAGCACCCCCGCCACCAGATACAGCCCCGCCAGCACCCGGCGCGACACCGCGCGGCCCCGCGCCACGCCGGCCGTCACGGGGAGTCTGGCGGGGGCCGGGGTCATGCCCCCGCTTCCCGCGTCCTGCGGGGCCGTGTCAATGCGGGAAGGAAGCAAGGCCAGAGGCTCCGCCTCTGGACTCCGCCAAAGGCTCGCCTTTGGAATCCACTTGCTCAAGGAAAGGGTTTCCAAAGGGCTCGGCCCTTTGGCGGGTCCGGGCAGAGCCCGGCCTTCCTTCCCGCCCCCCGGCACGAGGCCCCGCCCATGCTCCCCCCCGGTTTCCTCCTCCGCCCCGCCCCCGACGTCGCCCGCGACCTGATCGGTGCGACCCTCCTCGTCGACGGCGCCGGCGGCCTGATCGTGGAGACCGAGGCCTACGACCGCACCGACCCCGCCTCGCACAGCGCCGCCGGCCCCACCGCGCGCAACGCCGCCATGTTCGGCCCCCCCGGCCACGCCTACGTCTACCGCTCCTACGGCCTGCACTGGTGCCTCAACCTGGTGTGCGGCCACTCCCCCGGCGCCGCCGTGCTGATCCGCGCCATCGAGCCCCGCCACGGCCTGCCCGAGATGCGCGCGCGACGCGGCCCCCGCCCCGACCGCCTGCTCTGCGCAGGCCCCGGCCGCCTCTGCCAGGCCCTCGGCGTCACCGCCGCCCTCGACGCCGCCCCGCTAGACGCCGCGCCGTTCCGCCTCGACCCGCGCGACGGCCCCGCCACGGTCCTCGCCGGCCCGCGCATCGGCATCACCCGCGCGGCCGACACCCCCTGGCGCTTCTGCCTCGCCGGCTCGCGCTTCCTCAGCCGCCCGCCGGGCTGAACCCCTTCCGCCCGGCGCGCCGCCCCCGCACCCTGTCGCCCCCAGCCAAGGAGGCCCCCATGGGCAGCTTCGTCTACCCGTTCATCCTGCTGGCCGGCGTGCTGCAGGCGGTGCAGGCGCCGATGAACCAGCGCGTGCGCGAGGCCGTGGGCAACCCGTTCCTCGCCGGCGTCGTCCTGTTCCTCGTGGTGCTCGCGAGCTGGACCGTGCTGTTCATCCTCGTGCCCCGCCCGCTGCCCACCGCCGCCTCGCTGTCCGCCATGCCCTGGTGGGCGCCGCTCGGCAGCCTGCTCGGAACCCTCGCCGTCTACGGCATGCTCACGATGACCAGCCAGGTCGGCGCCGGCACCTTCAACGGCCTGCTCGTCACCGCGGGCATCGTCACCTCCCTGCTGCTCGACCACTTCGGCTGGATCGGCCTGCCGGTCCACGCGCTCAACGCCTGGCGCATCCTCGGCGGCGCGCTGATGGTGGGCGGCATCGCCCTGATCGCGGCGTTCTGAGAAGAAAGGTCGAGGCCCTGCCTCGAGCTCCGCCAAGGGCCGGGCCCCTGGATCGCCTTCCCCGGGAAAGAGGGTCCCGCACACCCTGCGTCTGGCGGGCCCGGGCAGGACCTGTCGGACGTCCCGGCAACCCGCGTCGGGTCGCCGGGACGGACAGACGGAGGGGACGCCCGGCCGCTCAGCGGCCCAGCGCGGCGGTGAGCTGGTTGATGATCAGCGTGCCCAGGCCCGTGGTCAGGTCGTAGCCCGGCCCCGCCGTGTAGACGCCGTTCGCGCCGACGGTGACGTCGTGGTAGCCGCCGTTCGGGTAGCTGCCGACCAGGCCCGTCCCGTCGTAGAGCCCGTACAGCGCAGGCGGCGCGAAGCCGAGCCTCCAGTCGGTGTTGACGGTCAGCGCCCAGGCTCCCAGCGCCAGCGGCGAGGCCAGGCTGGTGCCGCCCACCGTCTCCGCCACGCCGTTGACGTAGACCGTCGCTCCCGTGTTCGGGTCGGCGTCCATGGCGATGTCGGGCACCCCGCGCATCGCCGTCGTGGCCAGCGCGGGCACCGCCTTCGCCTGCCAGAACGGGCTGGCCTCGAACACGGAGACGCCGCCGCCGCCCGCGTACCAGGCGATCTCGCTGTTGTAGTTGCCGTCCGCGTTGGCGAGCAGGGTGGTGCCGCCGACCGCGACGACGTACGGGCTCGACGCCGGGTAGTTCACGAACGGCGCGCCGGCCGGCACCCCGTTCACCGCGGCGGGACCCACCGGGCAGAACGAGCCGGTGTCGCCGGCGGAGGCGAACATCGTCTGCCCCTGGGCGGCGGCCTCCAGGAAGGTCTCGTCGTCCACGACCATCGCGCCGTCCATGTAGGGGAACAGCTCGCACTCGCCGAACGAAGCGCTCGCCGCGCGCGCCACGTCGTCGGACACCCACTTCGAGAACTCCAGCGCCGTGTCGGAGTCCGACAGCGACGTCGTGTCGTACAGGTAGAGCATCTTCACCGCGGTCGCGATCCCGGTGCTGGACTGCGAGTCCAGGTCCCACTCGTCGGCGCCGGAGACGTCCGGGCTGGGGATGCCGACCTGGCGGATGCTCACCGGCGACTGCGGCAGGCCGAATGCGGCCTCGGCGATGCGCAGGTCGCTGACCACGCCGGTGAGGTCGCCCTCCGCCATGATGGCGATCGCCGTGCAGCACGCGGCCTTCACCGGCGCGGCGTTGTAGAGCTGCTGGAACTGCCTCGGCGTGAAGCTCGCCGGGATCTGCGGCGGCGTGGGCAGCGCCAGCGACGGCCGCATCCCGCCCACAGTGTTCAGCCCGAGCACCGCGCTCACCAGCCCGCCGAGCGCCGACGGCACCGAGGCCGCCGCGGTGTTGACGAACAGCGCCCGCCCGCCGATCGAGACCTGCTCCAGCGTCGTGTCGAACGCGGCCTGCGCCATCGCCGCGGTGCCGTCGGCGCTGACCAGCAGGCCGTTCGGCTCGACGGTGATGTTGGTGAAGCCCGCGGACTTGAGGTAGCCCGTCACGGCCGCGACCTGGGCCGACGAGGGCGCGAACCCCTCGGCGAACTGCGCGGGCGTGAGGTACTGCCCATAGGCCGCGCTGGCCGGGTCGGTCTGCTGCCGGATCAGCGCGAGCAGCGCCGCCTTGTGCTGCATCTGCAGCCCGAGGCGCACGGTCAGCGGCTGGCTCGCGGGCAGCGCGCCCAGGTCGGTGGCGCCGGTCAGCACGCCGAGGCTGATCGCCCGGGTCGCGGTCGCCACCCAGCCCGCGGCGCGCGCGCCCGGCGACGCACCGAGCACGGTGGTGCCGAGCAGGACAGCCAGCAGCGTCGTTCTGATGCGCATCATCACAGTCTCCGCGTCTTGCGTGAAGGATCGTCCATGTGGGGTACGGACCGCGCACCGGCCCGGATGCCGGACAGGCAACGAAACGCCTACGATCGTATTCACAACGCCGTGAACCCCGGCCCCGGCACTCCCCGCGCCCACACGCACCACCCTCGGGTCGAGGTTTCCAAAGGCGAGCCTTTGGCGGAGCTCGAGGCGGAGCCTCGACCTTGCTTCCGCCTTCCTGCCCCTTGCATCCCGCCCCGCAAGCGCTGATTTCTGCGGTCAGGCCGCCCTTCGGCCACGGGAGCCCCCATGACCCAGCCCGCCTTCTCCGTGCTCGACCTCGCCCCGGTCCCCGACGGCTCGACCTCCGGCGACGCCCTGCGCAACGCCCGCGACCTGGCGCAGCACGCCGAGCGCCTGGGCTACACCCGCTACTGGCTCGCCGAGCACCACAACATGGTCGGCATCGCCTCCGCCGCGACCGCCGTCGTCATCGGCTACGTCGCCGCCGGCACGAGCACCATCCGTGTGGGCTCGGGCGGCATCATGCTGCCCAACCACTCGCCGCTGGTGATCGCCGAGCAGTTCGGCACCCTGGCCTCGCTCTACCCAGGCCGCATCGACCTCGGCCTCGGCCGCGCCCCCGGCACCGACGGCCGCACCGCCCACGCCCTGCGCCGCGACCCGGAGGCTGCCGACACCTTCCCCCAGGACGTCCAGGAGCTGCAGGCCCTGCTCGGCCCGCTCCAGCCCGGCCAGGTGGTCCAGGCGATCCCCGGCACCGACACGAACGTGCCCATCTGGATCCTCGGCTCCAGCCTGTTCGGCGCCCAGCTCGCCGCCCACCTCGGCCTGCCGTACGCCTTCGCCTCGCACTTCGCGCCCGACGCCCTGACCCACGCCCTGCGCATCTACCGCGAGCGCTTCCGCCCCTCCGCCCAGCTCGACCGCCCGCACGCCATGATCGGCGTCAACGTCGTCGCCGCCGACACCGACGCCGAGGCCCGCTTCCTGTTCACCTCGGTCCAGCAGAGCTTCACCACCCTGATCCGCGGCACCCGCGGCAGGCTGCCCCGCCCGATCCGCGACATCGAGGCCTTCTGGTCGCCGATGGAGAAGGCGCAGGTGGGCAACATGCTGGCCTGCTCCGTCGTCGGCTCGCCCGACACGGTGCGCGCCGGCCTGGAGCAGCTGCTCGCCCGCACCGGCGCCGACGAGCTGATGGTCGCCTCCGCGATCCACGACCACGCGGCGCGCCTGCGCTCCTACGCGATCCTCGCCGAGGCGCGCACCACGCTGGGCGAGGTCGGGCAGCTCGCGAAGGCGTCGTAGGAAGCAAGGCTGGGCTCTGCCCAAACCCGCCAGGGGCGAGCCGCCCCCGGACCGGCCCTGCCTAAGTCCAGGTTTCCGAAGGCGAGCCTTTGGCGGAGTCCAGGGGCGGAGCCTCTGGCCTTCCTTGCCCCGGCACGCCCCTCACTCGCCGTCCGGCACCTGCCCGAGCCTGGCGAGGAACTCCGGGTCGCCGAACTCCCCGGCGTCGTCGTCGTGCGTCACCCGCACCACCTGCGCGCCCAGGATCGACCCGCCCTGCAGCGCGCGCTCCGCCCGCCGCACGCCCTCCTCCGCCGAGCGGCACGCCAGCGCCGGCCCTGCCTTCAGCGCGCCGCGCGCCCCGGCGACGTAGGGCTGGTAGATGATCTGGGTGGTGGACGCCATGCCGTGATCCTGCACGCTGGGCGGACCTGGTCAGGCGTCCGCGGGACCGGTGACATGGCGCCGCGGCCTGCCGATTCCACCACCCACGCCGGGACGCAGGCCGCGCGGCATGCAGGCGGGCGTGAACCTGCCTGCCCGTCCCCATGCGCCCCGCCGAACCTGACGCACGTTCCTTCCTGGAGGAAGGATCCAGGAAACGTCCGCCCATGAGGCCCCGGCGCCGCGCACGCCTCCGGACCCCGGTGGCAAAGTCTTTTCGCTTCTTTTCCTCCGGAAAAAGAAGACTTCTGCCTCCTGCGGGAACGCCAGGCCGCTGCCCTGTCCGCGACGGCCGCTAGTGCGCGCTGGACGCCCCTGCGCCGCCGCCGTTGCCGCCCTTGGCGCCGTTGAGCGGCGAGCCGGAGGACGACCCGCCGCCTGCCGGGGTGCCTGCGCCCGAGGTGGTGGCCGCCGCCGTCCCGACCGCGGAGCCGGCGGGCGAGCCCGTGGGGCTGGTGCCGCCCGCCGTCGCGCCGGCGCCGCCCCCCTCCTGGCTGCACCCGGCAAGGACCAGGAGGACGGCGGCTGCGACCGGGGGAGCGGAACGGCGCATGGGAGACCCCTTCGTGGAACGGACGGATGGCAGGGTACCGGAACGGCCGCGGCACGGCCAGACGCGACCGCGCGCCCCCGGGCCGGGCGGGAGTCCGGCCACGCGGGCCGTCCCAGGCCTCAGGCCCCGCCCTCGGCGCGGCCGGGCGAGGGCGGGGCGGCCGCGGCCAGCAGCGCGTTGTGGGTCCGCTCGAACTCCGCCCTCACCCGCCGCGACATCTGCGGCGCCTGCTCGGCGACCTCCACCAGCCTGGCGTGCTGCCAGGGGTCGCACAGCTCGCCGATCGCGCACGCGCCGATGTTGGTCGACGCGCTGCGCAGCGCGTGGGCGTGGAAACGGAACGCCACGATGTCGCCGCCCGCCGCCGCGGCCTCGAGCCGCGCGATGCTCTCCTCCGCCTCCAGCAGGTAGTCGCCCACCAGCTCCGCCACGAACGACTCGCCGCCGAGCTCGCGCAGCGTGTGCAGCTTGGTCTCGTCGAGCACGTCGCCCGGGGCGCCGCGGTACTTCGGATGCCGCGAGATCGGCACCACGCCGTCCGCACGCGCCGCCTCCCCGGGCCGCGCCGCCGCCGCGCCCGCCAGCCGCTCCACCAGCGCGACCAGGTCGTCCGGCGCGATCGGCTTGGTGACGCAGGCGTCCATGCCCGCCGCCAGGCAGCGCGCCGCCATCTCCGGCGTCGCGTCCGCGGTCAGCGCCACGATCGGCAGGCGCGCCTCGCCGGCCGCCATGAACCGGTACAGCTTCGCCACCTCGATGCCGTCCGTCCCCGGCATGTTCACGTCCAGCAGCACGAGGTCGAACCCGCCCCCGCCCTCCAGCGCGTCCAGGGCCGCCTCGCCGTCCGACACCACGTGCGCGCGATGCCCGGCGCGCTCGAGGATGCGGGCGAACACCTTCTGGTTCACCGTGTTGTCGTCGGCCACCAGGACGTCGAGCGCGCGCGGCGTGCCGGAGCCCGGGCCGCCCGCCCCGGGCCCGATCCGGCGCGGCGGCGCCGCCTCGCCGTCCTGCCGCCCCCTGC